>DWUW01000367.1 GCA_019120525.1 Candidatus Eisenbergiella stercorigallinarum
AAGATTGCATATCTACGTACATTGGGAATTTCTATCGAGGATATACGAAGTATTATATCCGAAAAAGTAACATTGCAGGAAATGCTTGAGAAGCAAAAGGAAGTATTAAAAAATCAGATTACTGATTTGGATAAGGCGAAACTCATATGCGAAAAAATGCTGGATGAAGAAGGTATTAGTTATGAAAAATTACAGGTAGAACAGTATGTGACAGATTTGCATGACTATTGGAAAGATAATCAAACTGTTTTCAAACTGGATTCAGTCAGCTTTTTGTATATTTGGGGAAGTACGCTTACCTGGACAACGATTACCGTACTATGCCTGTTTATTGGGGCTTTGTTTTACTCTAAGCTGCCGACAGAAATCCCGGTACAATGGAGTAAAGGAGTGGCAACATCCCTGGTTAATAAAAACTGGATTTTTATTTGTCCGGTTATATGTATCATAATCCGTTATTTATTAAAACCTTTTATCCATGCGAAATTGCAGATGAACAATTATTATGGAGGAATTATAACAGAGTATCTGACAAATTATATGTGTTTTATTGTGTTGTCAGTAGAAATTTTCTCCATACTTTTTACTTTCGGAGTGGTAAAAAGAGTTGTTGTACTGTTATTTGCGGACACGGCAGTTTTTATTGGATTGTTAGCAGCTGGTTTGGTAACAATGGATTTGAGAGGAAAAGAAGCTTTATGATTCAGATTTCAAATATGAAAATGGTGCAGATGCAGGCTTCACAATTTTTTCACAAAAGAAATTAGCACTCACCTATTGACAGTGCTAACAATAAGTGTTATAACTGCTATAGAACAAAAAAGAAGAGCCGGAACAGAAATCCGGACCATAAAAGAGAAAAAGTGGAGGAAAAAATCATGTTGATCAGAAATAATTTATTCGACGACTTTTTTGGAGATATGTTTGACGACCCGTTCTTTAACAGAGGCTACGTTCCGCAGACTCAGCTGATGAAGACCGATATCCGCGAGAAGGACGGCCAGTATCTTCTGGAGATCGAAGTTCCCGGCTATACCAGAGAGGACGTGAAGGCGGAGCTGAAGGACGGTTATCTGACCATTACCGCAGACCGGAAGGAGCCTGTGGAGAAGGCTGACGACAGAACCAGATATGTCAGAAAGGAAAGATACTACGGCACCATGAAGAGAACCTTCTATGTGGGCGAGGATATCACAGAGAACGAGATCCACGCGGCGTTCAAGGACGGCATCCTGAAGGTGATCATCGACAAGCCTCAGCCGAAGAAGATCGAGGAGGAGAAGACCATCATCCCGATCGAGGGATAAGGAGACAGCCCATTATAGTTCAGCCCTTGGCCGGTCTGTAACGGCATCTCATTCCTTATGTCCGAAAGGACTTGAATATAGAAAAAAGCGTGGAAACGCTTCAGAGTTTTCCGCGCATGATAAAAGTTCCGCCCGGCAGGCCGAAAGGCCGCCGGGCGTTTTGTGCGATAAGCCCGGAGGGCGTCCAAATGGATGGGCAGGCTTGCCTGCACAGACATATGGACATCCGACGGGCAACGGACAGCGAGCGGCATTTTATGCCGTGAGCTGTCCGTTGCCCGTCAAGCGGCCGATAGCCTTACATGAACGGCCATTTGACGGGTAAGCATTGTTTCCATTTTCTGATATCACTTTTCATTTCCTGTCTGCATCCGGCTCAAAGCCCTCAAAAATGAACAGCCGGAAATCCTTCCGGCATTCGTCCAGCTCCGCCTGGGAGCGGATGGTCCAGGCCACGGGAAGGGCATGGTACAGATCGCAGCAGATGCGGCGGGACAGATCGTTCCGGTAGCGCCAGTCATAGGCGATGAAGTCAGGGCGCGCGGCGATGTTCGTGAGCATTTTCCCGAGAAGAAAATAAGAAAGGCTGCGGCACATATGTTCCTTTACAAAATTGGTACAGAGCTGTCCCCGGAACACGTCGGGGCGATGCTTCCGGTACCAGACCAGCACGCCGGGATGGAAGGACTCCACGCAGTAGGGGCCTCTGTAATCCCTCAGCAGTTTGTCGGCGGCTTCCGGGACGCGGGCGTCCCATTTTTCCATCTTGATCTCCACGATCAGGGGCACCCGGCCGTCCACCAGCTTCAGAAATTCCGCGAAGGTGGGGATCCGTTCCCCGGTATCCGGAAAGTCTTTTCCGCCAAGCGAAAGCTGTTTCAGCTCGGAAAGCGTCAGGTCGCAGACCCGCCGGTTGACGCCGCAGACGCGGGTGAGCGTGGCGTCGTGAAAGACGACAGGGATGCCGTCCGCGGAAAGCTGCACGTCCAGCTCGATGCCGTAGCCCTTTTCGATTGCCAGGCGGAAGGCCTTCATGGAATTTTCCGGAATCCCGCATTTCCCGTCATGAAGTCCCCGGTGCGCGTAGAAATGCCCCATAAGCGCGCTGCAGTCCGGGCTGTGAAACCGGGGGATGAGAAGCAGAAAATACAGGGCCGCAAGCAGAAACACCACCGCGAGCAGAAATAACGCTGCGGCCGCAAAAAGCAGAGGTATGGATAAAAGATTCATAACGTTCTAAATCATCTCCTGTTCCAGTTCATCCACGGAGGGAGCGTCCTTTGTGAAGGTCTCCTGTCCCAGTTCGTTGACGGCGGTTTTTTCCCGCCCTGCCATACAAAACGGCATCTTTTGAAAGTATAACGGAAATGTCGAACAAGTTCAACAGAATCTTCCCGCTTTCCCCGGAATCAGGAAAACATGGGGAAGTACGGGGCTGTAATCACTTCCGGTCCATCATCTTACAGAAAATTACCGCCACCGCCGTGCTCACCGCCGTGGCCAGGATGCCAGCGGCCACGATGGAGGCCGGGGCCGCGCTGCCGTACTGGCTGCGGTAGGCGATCACATTTACCGGAATGAGCTGCAGGGAGGAAATGTTGAGGATGAGAAAGGTACACATTTCATTGCCGGCAGTACCCTTTGGCCGCGCTGTGCCGGCGGCTTTTCCGCTTCTTCTGTCCTCCTCCAGCTTTTCCAGCTCTTCCATGGCCTTTAGCCCCGCGGGAGTGCAGGCCCAGCCGAGACCGAGGATATTCGCGATGATATTTGTGGATATGTGCTGTCTGGCGGGGTGGTCTTTGGGGATACGGGGAAAAAGAAAGGTGATAAAGGGCTGGATGACCCGGGTCATGGACTGGATCAGGCCGGAACGGGAGGCGATTTCCATCAGGCCCACCCACAGTCCCATAACGCCGGTCATGGTAATGCACAGTTGAACCGCTTCCCCGGCGGAATCCAGCGCACCGTTCGCAACGGCCTCCATGTTTCCCGTGAGCGCCGCGTAAAGGATGCCGATGGCGATCATGGCGGCCCAGATGTAGTTCAGCATGGGAAACCTCTTTTTTGGCTTTCTCTTTCTTTCATCTTATGCGGCGGCGGAGGCGGGAAGAACCGGGAAAAGGCGCGCGGGCCGCCGGGAAAGAGGACCGCAGGAAAGCGCGCGGCCCGCCGGACGGAAGCGCGGCGGAGCGCGAAAGGGAGGAATGGCGGGCAGGAGCGGCACATAAGATGAGAATAAAAACGGGAAAAAGCTGCGCACGCTTCCGCGCGCGTTCCGGCCCGAAAGGAAAACGGAATGGGAAACGCCCTTGCCAATTTTTCCAGCATCATCATTCCGGCGCTGATCTTTTATGTGGTGGGGTATGGGATCATTCACCGGACCAATGTTTACGAGGATTTTATTAAGGGAGCGAAGGATGGTTTTCATACGGTCGTCAATATCATGCCCACGCTGATCGGGCT
>DWUW01000368.1 GCA_019120525.1 Candidatus Eisenbergiella stercorigallinarum
CGCGCAGGATACGTTCGCGCTGGGGCAGCAGTTGGGAAGACAGGCGGAGCCGGGGCAGGTCTATACTCTGATCGGCGATCTCGGCGTGGGGAAAACCGTATTTACCCAGGGCTTCGCAGCCGGGCTCGGCATCACGGAGCCGGTGAACAGCCCCACCTTTACCATCCTTCAGAGCTATGAGGGAGGGCGGCTTCCCTTTTTTCACTTTGACGTTTACCGGATCGGCGATGTGGAGGAGATGGAAGAGATCGGCTATGAGGACTGCTTTTACGGCGACGGCGTCTGCCTGGTGGAATGGGCGGATCTGATCGAAGAGATCCTGCCGGAGCGGCATACGCAGATTTGCATCGAAAAGGATTTAAGCCGCGGCTTCGATTACCGGCGGATCACACTGACGCGGAAAGGAGACAGATAAAAGCATGAAAATACTTGCGATCGACAGCTCCGGACTGGTGGCCGGCGTGGCCGTCGCCGAGGATGATACGCTTCTGGCGGAATACACCACCAATTATAAGAAAACCCATTCCCAGACCCTGCTTCCCATGCTGGATGAGGTGAAGCGGATGATCGAGCTGGATCTTTCCAGCCTGGATGCCATCGCGGTGGCGGCGGGGCCCGGCTCCTTTACGGGACTGCGCATCGGCTCGGCCACGGCAAAGGGCCTGGGCCTGGCGCTGGATAAGCCGCTGATCGGCGTGCCCACGGTGGACGCGCTGGCCATGAACCTGTACGGCGCGGAAGGATACATCTGCCCCATCATGGATGCCAGGAGAAGCCAGGTCTATACGGGGATCTATACCTTCGCGTTGGAAACGGCTGCCGTCGGTGAAAAAACGGACGAAGACGGCGGAATGGAGCGGGTTTACCGCCTTCAGACCATAAAGCCCCAGTTCGTGGCTCCCATCGAGGAAGTGGCGGAGACGCTGAACCGCCTTCCGGAAGAGAAAAACGTGATCTTTCTGGGAGACGGGGTTCCGGTCTTTCATGACAGGCTTGGGAAACTGATGAGGAGGCCCTTTGTCTGCGCGCCCGCGTCCTGCAACCGTCAGCGGGCGGCGGCGGTGGCGGTCCTGGCGCAGCGGTACGCCGCGCAGGGGCGTATGGAAAACGCCGCGGATCATGCGCCGGAGTATCTGAGGCCCTCCCAGGCGGAGAGGACCCGAAAGGAAAAGGAGCGCGCCCAGGGCGGACAGGAGGCGGGAAGCCATGTGGATCCGTGAGCTTTCCGAAGCGGATCTGGAGCAGGCCGTCTGCCTGGAGCAGGAATGCTTCGGCTCCCAGGCCTGGTCCGGGCAGGCGCTTCTGGACGCGGTCCGGAATGAAAACGCGCTGTATCTTGCCGCGTTTGAAACCTGCGCGCCGGCTGGTTCTGCATCGACAGACCCTGTGTCGGTAAATTCCGCGCCGAAGAAGCCGGCGTCAGGAAATCCCGCGCCGGAGCCTTCGGATCCGGAGGCCCCCGTGCTGGCGGGCTGCTGCGGCGTCTGGCTTTCCTTTGAGGAGGGCGAGATCATGAACGTGGCGGTCCGAAGGGAATACCGGAGAAAGGGCGTCGCCGGAAGGCTGATGAAGGAGCTTCTTTCCCGGGCGGAAAAGAGGGGAGCGGCCCGCTTTATCCTTGAGGTGCGGGAAGGGAATCTCCCGGCGGTCCGTCTCTATGAGTCCCTGGGCTTTCTGCACGCGGGGAGGCGGAGGAACTTTTATTCCGATCCCGCGGAGGACGCTCTGATCATGATAAAAGAGATTTGAGGAGACAGAAAAAATATGCTGGATGTATGCTTGCTGGGAACGGGGGGGATGATGCCGCTGCCGCAGAGGTGGCTGACCTCTCTGATGGCCCGCTACAACGGAAAAAGTATTCTCATCGACTGCGGGGAGGGGACGCAGATCGCCATGAAGGAAAAGGGCTGGAGCCCGAAGCCCATCGATATCATCTGCTTTACCCACTACCACGCGGATCATATCAGCGGGCTGCCCGGCATGCTTTTAACCATGGGAAATGCGGAGCGGACGGAGCCGCTGCTTTTGATCGGCCCGAAGGGACTGACCCGCGTGGTGAACGCCCTGCGCGTGATCGCGCCGGAGCTGCCCTTCCAGATCCTTTATCAGGAGATCACGGAGCAGGAGCAGGCCTTTTTCTTTGACGGCTTCCGGATCGAGGCGTTCCGGGTGAACCATAACGTGACCTGCTACGGCTACAGCATCCTGGTGGACCGCGGAGGACGGTTCCAGCCGGAAAAGGCTCAGGCCCTTCAGATCCCGAAGCCTTACTGGAGCCGCCTGCAGAAGGGAGAGACCATTGAAACGCCGGATATGGTCTACACGCCGGACATGGTGCTCGGCCCGCCCCGGAAAGGGATCAAGCTGACCTACTGCACGGATACCAGGCCCACGGAGGGGATCGTAAAAAGCGCCGCCGAAGCCGACCTGTTCATTTGCGAGGGTATGTACGGGGAACCGGAGAAAAAAGACAAGGCCAGGGAATATAAGCACATGACCTTCCTGGAGGCCGCGGACATGGCGAAGCGGGCCCGTGTGAAGCAGCTGTGGCTGACCCATTACAGTCCTTCCCTCATCCGTCCGGAGGACTATATGGACGGGGTGCGAAAGATCTTCCCGGCCGCCTCGGCGGGGAAGGACGGAAAAAGCGTGGATCTTCTGTTTGAGGAGGACTGAACGATGGAGACGAGCATGAAAAAAGAAGATGTCAGGATCCTGGCGGTGGAAACCTCCTGCGATGAAACGGCCGCCGCAGTGGTGCGAAACGGCAGGCAGGTTCTTTCCAACGTGATCTATTCCCAGATCGACCTGCATACCGTCTACGGCGGCGTGGTGCCGGAGATCGCCTCCAGAAAACACATCGAGAAGATCAATCAGGTGATCGAAAAGGCTCTTTCGGACGCGAAAACGGCGCTGCCGGAAATCACGGCAGTGGCCGTAACCTACGGCCCCGGGCTTGTGGGCGCTCTCCTGGTGGGCGTTTCCGCGGCAAAGGCCATCGCCTTTGCCGCGGATAAACCTCTGGTCGGCGTACACCATATAGAAGGGCATATCAGCGCGAACTATATTGAGAATCCGGATCTGGAGCCGCCTTTCCTCTGCCTGGTGGTATCCGGCGGCCACTCCCATCTGGTGATCGTGGAGGACTACGGGACCTACCGCATCATTGGAAGGACCAGGGATGACGCGGCGGGAGAGGCCTTTGACAAGGTGGCCAGGGCCATCGGGCTCGGCTATCCCGGCGGTCCGAAGATCGACCGTGTCTCAAAAGAAGGGAATCCGGACGCCATCGCTTTTCCCAGGGCGAAGGTGGGCACGGAGGGAAGCGATTATGATTTCAGCTTCAGCGGCCTGAAATCGGCAGTGCTCAATTACCTCAATTCCTGTGAGATGAAGGGCGTCGAGATCAATCGCGCGGATGTGGCGGCTTCCTTCCAGAAGGCGGTGACGGACGTGCTGGTGGGCCATTCCATGGAGGCCGCGGAACGCTTCGGTATGAAAAAGTTCGCCATTGCCGGCGGCGTGGCGTCCAATTCCGCTCTCCGCGCGGCCTTTGAAGAAGCCTGCGGGAAAAGAGGGATCGCCTTTTACCATCCTTCGCCGATCCTCTGCACGGACAACGCGGCCATGATCGGCGCGGCCGGATATTATGAATACATCCGCGGAACAAGACACGGCTGGGATCTGAACGCGGTTCCCTCCCTGAAGCTGGGGGAACGCGCATAGGAAGCTGAGACGGCGGAGCCTGTTGGAAAGGAGACGTTATGGAAGGAAGAGATCCAAAGAACGGGAAGCGGGAAAGAACGGCGGCTGTCGTCCTTGCGGCGGGACGGGGGAAAAGAATGCGGAGCGACGTCCCGAAGCAGTATATGCTGCTGAACGGCCGCCCGCTGATCTGTTATGCCCTGAAGGCTTTTCAGGACAGTTTTATCGATGAGATCGTTTTGGTAGTTGAGGCAGGGGAAGAGGAACGCTGCAGAAAAGAGTTCCTGGAGCCTTATGGTTTCTCCAAAGTAACTGCTGTTACAGCGGGCGGCAAAGAACGATATGATTCTGTGGCGAACGGCCTGAAAAAGGTTTCTCCTGACTGCGGTTATATTTTTATCCACGACGGCGCGAGACCCTTTGTGACAGAGGAAATTCTCAAACGGGCGCTGGAAACGGTCAGGGAGCACAAGGCCTGTGTCGCTGCCATGCCTGTAAAGGACACCATCCGGATCGCGGACGAAAATGGTTTTTCGCTGTCTACCCCCCGCCGGGACAGGGTCTGGCTGATGCAGACCCCGCAGGTCTTTGAAGCCGGGCTGATCCGTGCCGCTTATGGACGGCTCCTGCAGGAAGCGGACAGCCTTGCCGCACAGGGAATTCCGATCACGGACGACGCCATGGCAGTGGAAACCCTCCTTCATCATCCGGTCCGTCTCTTTGCGGCTTCCTATGAAAACATAAAGGTTACCACTCCGGAGGATCTCATTACAGCGCAGGGGTTTCTGAAAAGAATCGATCCGTTTCGGGAAAAATCGTGAAAGGGCGGCGCCCTCCTCTGCTGTATTTCAGGGGAAAATCACTGCTCCTGCAAGTTTTTTTGAAAAAGTGAAAAAATGTGTTGACACAACATTCCTTTTTCGCTATAATAACTTCTGCACTGCTGAGGAACACAAAGTTCTGATACAAAGGAAAATGGTTCAAAAGCAATGGCGCAGCGGTTCCTGGAACGGGAATCCATCCCGTAGGGAAGCAAATGGAGGAATGATTACTCCTTATAAAAGAGCCGCTGTTTTTCTTTTGTAAAAATACCTGGAGAGGTATCGAAGTGGTCATAACGAGGCGGTCTTGAAAACCGTTTGTCCGCAAGGGCGCGTGGGTTCGAATCCCACCCTCTCCGCTGGAAACGGCCTGGCCGTATCCGATAATCAAATACATGTGGTTGATGATTCAGCCCGCTTGGAGAAGTACCCAAGAGGCCGAAGGGACACCCCTGGAAAGGGTGCAGGTCGTTAATAGCGGCGCGAGGG
>DWUW01000369.1 GCA_019120525.1 Candidatus Eisenbergiella stercorigallinarum
CGCGGTGATCTCCCTGGGAGGCACGGTCGTGAGCGCCTCCATCAAGATCGCGGGAGACGATTTTGACGAAGCCCTGGTCCGCTATATGAGAAAGAAGCACAATCTGCTCATCGGCGAACGGACGGCCGAGGATATCAAGATCAAGATCGGTTCCGCCTATAAGAGGCCGGAGCCGGATTATATGGACGTAAGAGGAAGGAATCTGGTAACGGGCCTTCCCAAGACGGTGAAGGTGTCCTCCGAGGAAACGGAGGAAGCGCTGAAGGAGCCCACGCTGCAGATCGTGGAAGCCATCCACGGCGTTCTGGAGCGGACGCCTCCGGAGCTCGCGGCGGATATCGCCGACAGAGGCATCGTCCTGACGGGAGGCGGAAGCCTTCTGCGCGGGCTGGAGGAGCTGATCAGCGAGCGGACCGGGATCAATACCATGACCGCGGAGGATCCGATGACTGCCGTCGCCATCGGTACCGGAAAATATGTGGAATTCCTGGGCGGATATAAGGACGAGATCTGAAAAAACGCAGGCTGCGGATCGGCGGAGGCTGAGGCGCGGCAGGACAGAAAGTGATTAGGGGCTGCTCCGTGGGAGCAGCCCCTGCCGGTATCAGGGCGGATTGCCAAACTGCAGCCGGCATCAGGACGCCGGGGGTGAAGATGGAGAAGGTATCCGGATATGTGGAGCATATCATATACAGGAATACGGAGAATGGCTATACCGTTTTTGAGCTGATCGCGGACGGGGAGGAGATCACCTGTGTCGGAAGCTTTCAGGCCATCGACGAGGGAGAGGGGCTGGAGCTTTCCGGCGGCTATGTGGAGCATGCCGTGTACGGCAGCCAGTTTAAGGTGGAAAGCTATGAGGAAACCCTGCCGGAGGATGAACAGAGCATGGAACGGTATCTGGGTTCCGGTGCCGTCCGTGGCGTGGGCCCCTCCCTGGCGGCCAGGATCGTGAAGAAATTCGGGAAGGATACCTTCCGCATCGTGGAGCAGGAGCCGGAGCGGCTGGCCGAGGTGAAGGGGATCAGCGAGCGGAAGGCCATGGAGATCAGCGCGCAGATGGAAGAAAAGAAGGACCTGCGCGCGGCTATGATCTACCTGCAGAAATACGGGATCTCCAACGCGCTGGCCATGCGCATTTACCAGACCTATAAAGAACAGGTCTACCATATCCTGGAGGAAAATCCCTACCGCCTTGCGGAGGATATCGACGGCATCGGCTTCCGGCGGGCGGATGAGCTCGCGGCGCGGATCGGGATCCACACGGATTCGGATTTCCGCGTCAGGAGCGGGATCCTTTATGCCCTGCAGCTGGCCGCCGCGGATGGGAATACCTGTCTTCCGAAGGCGGCGCTTCTGGAAAAGGCAGCGCAGCTTCTGGGGCTTCCCGGGGAATATGTAAGCCTGCAGCTTCCCAACCTGGCGATGGAGCGGAAGCTGGTGATCCGCCAGACTGACGGAGAGGACCTCGTCTACGCGGCGTCCCTGTATTACGCGGAGCTTTCCTGCGCCAGGCTGCTTGCGGACCTGAATATGAGCTTCGTCCCGCCGGAAGGGCTTCTGCCGTCGGAGGAGGAGAAGCTGCTTTGTGACATTGAGAAGCTGGCCCGCAGATCGGGGATCGAGCTGGAGGCGCTGCAGCAGCAGGCCGTTCTGGAATGTGTGAAAAACGGCGTAATGATCCTGACCGGAGGGCCCGGGACGGGAAAGACCACCACCATCAATACGGTCATCCGCTATTTTGAGGCGGAGGGGATGGATCTTCTGCTGGCCGCGCCAACAGGACGCGCCGCAAAGCGCATGACCGAGGCCACGGGGTATGAGGCGCGCACCATCCACAGGCTGCTGGAGCTTTCCGGGATCCCGGAGGAAAATGGAAGCGGCGGACTTTCCATGAATCGGGCGCGCTTTGAACGCAACGCCGACAATCCGCTGGAGGCTGACGTGGTGATCGTGGACGAAATGTCCATGGTGGATATCCAGCTGTTCCAGTCGCTTTTAAAGGCAGTATCTCCCGGGACCAGGCTGGTGCTGGTGGGGGATGTGAACCAGCTGCCCTCCGTGGGGCCAGGCCAGGTCCTGCGGGATCTGATCGAAAGCCGGGCTTTCCCGGTGGTGGAGCTGAAGAAGATCTTCCGCCAGGCGGGGGAAAGCGATATCGTGGTCAACGCCCACAGGATCAACGAGGGGAAGGAGATCGCGCTGGACAATAAAAGCAGGGATTTCTTTTTCCTTCAAAGGGATAATGTGCAGGTGATCTACAAGCATATGATCCTTCTGATCCGGGAAAAGCTTCCCGGCTATGTGCATGCCGGCCCTTTTGATATCCAGGTGCTCACGCCCATGCGCAAGGGAAACCTGGGGGCGGAGACCCTGAACGGGATCCTCCAGGCCTATCTGAACCCGAAGACAGACTCCAAAAAGGAATACCAGTCTCCCGATACGCTTTTCCGGGAGGGCGATAAGGTGATGCAGACGAAGAACAATTACCAGCTGGAATGGGAGGTTGTGAGCCGGTACGGGATTCCGGTGGACCATGGCGTGGGAATCTTCAACGGGGATATGGGCGTCGTCCGGCAGATCGATCCATTTGCCCGGACCATGACGGTGGAATTCGACGAACAGCGCCGGGTGACCTATTCCTTTGAGCAGACGGCGGAGCTGGAGCTCGCTTACGCTATCACCATCCACAAGTCGCAGGGAAGCGAGTATCCGGCGGTGATCATGCCGCTTCTGGGTGGGCCGAAGATGCTGTTTAACAGAAATCTCCTTTATACGGGAGTGACAAGAGCGAGGGACTGCGTGACGATTCTGGGGAGCAGCCAGGTGGTCCTTGACATGATCAGAAACGAAAGCGAGGCGAAGCGTTTTACAGGGCTGGACGCGAGGATCCGGGAAATCATGGCGGTAAAGGAGCCGGATGAAAGAACATGAGAAGAAAAGAAACCTGCCGTTTATTCTGAAAAAAGGAGCCGCGGGACGTTTGCCCGCCGTGCCGGAGGCCGCTTTGCGCGCCGGCAGGATCCTGACGGAGCTGCTGTTCCCGGGGAGGTGCCCGGTCTGTGACAGGCCTGTGGAGCCTCCGGGAGGCGACATCTGCGGCGGCTGTGAGGGGACGCTTGTCCGGATCCGGGAGCCCAGATGCCAAAAATGCGGGAAGCAGCTGCAGGATGCGGGCGCGGAATACTGCTATGACTGCGGCCGCAGCAGGCATGTCTACGACAGGGGGGCCGCCCTGTATACCTACGCCTGTATCCGCCGGACGATCTACCGGTTCAAGTACAGGGGGCGCAGGGAATATGCCGTTTTCCTGGGCCGCGCGCTTGCGGAAAACCTGGGAGGGCTGATCCTTTCCTGGCGTCCGGACGCCCTGGTCCCGGTCCCGCTCCATCCGGAAAGGGAACGGGACAGAGGATACAACCAGGCGGAGCTTCTTGCGCTGCAGCTGGGGAAAAGGCTCGGGATCCCCGTCCTATCCGGGTATCTTGCCCGGGTGAAAAATACCCGTCCGCAGAAGGAACTGGAAGGGGCGGCACGCCAAAATAATTTGAAAAAAGCTTTTAAAATAGTGCAGGATGATGTAAAATTAAATACGATTGTAATCATTGACGATATCTATACTACGGGCAGCACGATCGACGCTGCCGCGCTGGAGTGCCGGAAAGCGGGAGTACAGCGTGTGTTTTTTATCGCTCTCGCGATTGGAAAGGGGCTGTAGACGCATGATCAACGAGAAAAAGGTAGCGGTCATGACCAGGATGGCGGCGTACGAGGCGGGAGATGGAAAGAAAGACCGCCGGATCTGCAGCTTTTTCAGGAGCGATTTTGTAGGGTTCCAGCTTCTGAAGACCTGGATCGCGGTCACGGCCGCGTTCTGCATGCTGGCCGGGATCTGGCTGCTTTACAGGCTGGATGAGATCACGGCGGTCTTTTACGCGATGGATGTGGACGCCCTTGCGGCGCTGGGGAAGGAAGCGCTTGCCGCGTACGGGATCCTGTGCGGGGGATATCTTCTGGTTACCTGGCTGGCGGCGCATGTTGTTTACGCGAAGGCCTATAAAGCGTCAGCCGAGTTCGCCCGGATGCTGGCCCAGGTCGACGGAAGCGGGGAAGAAGAGGAGTAGGGCGTGGGCCGTATTCCTGTGAGGGACATTTATGACAACATTGCTTGTGGCGCGGGAATATATCCGCAATTTTTATGTAAAATATGAGGAATATGCCATACCGGCGCTGAAGTTCCTGCTGGCTCTGGCGAGCCTGCTGATGATCAACGGGCAGCTTGGCTATATGGGACAGCTCAACAAGGCGGCGGCAGTCCTGATCGTGGCGCTGATCTGTTCCTTTATGCCGAAGAATTTTATGCTGTTCGTTGCGGCCGGATTTGTGACGCTGCATCTGTATGAGGTGTCGCTGGAATGCGCGGGCGTGGCGCTTGCGGTTTTTCTGCTGCTTTTCCTTCTCTATTTCCGGTTTACGCCGGGAGAGACGGTGATGGTGCTGATCACGCCGCTCCTTTTTATCCTCCGGATCCCTTATGCGGCGCCGATCCTGGCGGGGCTTCTCGGAAACCCGCTTTCGGCTGTCACGGTAGCCTGCGGCGTGATCGTTTATTATCTGGTCAGCTACATGAGCATGAACGCTTCCCTGCTGAGCGCTTCCGCGGCGGAATCCATACTTGTCCGGATCCGGGAGATCCTGGACGGCGTATTCGGAAACCGGGAGATGGTGATCATTGCCGCCGCGTTCGCGGTGACGACGATCCTGGTGTATCTGGTAAGGAGGCTGTCCGTGGATTATTCCTGGACGATCGCGATCATCTCAGGCGCGCTTCTGGATATCGTCGTGATCCTGGTCGGGGATCTGATCTATGACGCGGATTTTTCCATTCCCGGACTGCTCCTCGGAAGCGTCGGGGGAGCCCTGGTCGCGTTCCTGGTCCAGTTTTTCCGGTTTAACCTGGATTATTCCCGGACGGAAAAGGTACAGTTTGAGGATGATGAGTATTATTATTACGTGAAGGCGGTGCCGAAGATGACGGTGTCCACGCCGGAAAAGAAGGTAAAGAAAATAACCACGCAGCGCGGGAACCGCAGAGTGAAGCATACGAATATGCGGGACGCTGCACACAGACAGCGGGAATAGGGGAAAATGGAACTGATCAGATCCTTTGCGGACAATTATCTGGCACATGTGCCGACGTTGAAAATAACGGATATCATTGAGATTCTCATCATTTCCTTTGTGGTGTACCACATTATGGTGTGGATCAGGAACACCAAGGCGTGGGTCTTTGTAAAAGGCGTGATCTTC
>DWUW01000370.1 GCA_019120525.1 Candidatus Eisenbergiella stercorigallinarum
TCCCATCAGGAGCGGATCATCCGCATGGCGGACCGTATCATGGTGGTGCGGGACGGCAGAGTGGAGATGATCGGAGACAGGGACGAGATCCTGCCGAAGCTGTTTCTGGAGGAACAGGGCTGCAGCTGCCTGGATCAGGAAAACGCGGGCTGCGGCGGCCGGGAGGACATGCGGGAAGGAGGAGCGGGCGATGCAGCTGGATGCGGTAACAGATGAGATCCTGAAAAAAATAGACGATTACGGCTTTAAGCAGGAGGGCGCCTACAACCTGCGCTACAACGGACAGGCCCTCTGCCACGGAGATACGGAGCACATCAAGATCCGCCGGAAAACGGACAAAAAGGGGATCGACGTCTATATCAGCAAAGAGACCCAGGGGGAAGAGGTGCACATCCCGGTGGTGGTGAACGCTTCCGGCATGACCGACATCGTATACAATGATTTCTATATCGAGGGCGGCGCGAACGTGACCATCGTGGCCGGCTGCGGCATCCACAACGCGGGCTGCGACGCGGCAAGGCACGACGGCATCCATGCTTTCCACGTGGGAAAGGGGGCGACCGTCACCTATGCGGAAAAGCATTACGGAGAAGGGGAAGGGACGGGAGAAAAGATCCTGAACCCCGTGACGCAGATCTATCTGGAGGAGGACGCGGTGTTCAACCTGGATTCGGCCCAGATCGGCGGCGTGGATTCCACTGTGAGAAAGACGGAGGTCACGCTCGCGGAAAACGCGAAGCTGAACGTGATGGAGAAGCTGATGACCCATGACAGGCAGACCGCCGTATCCGATATGACGGTGGAATTAAACGGGGCGGGCAGCACGGCCCGGATCATTTCCCGTTCGGTCGCGAAGGGAACCTCCGTGCAGACCTTCCATCCCATCGCCATTGGGAACGCGCTCTGCCACGCGCATGTGCAGTGCGATTCCATCATCATGGACCAGGCGCAGATCTCCTCCATTCCGGAGATCAACGCCAGAAACATCGATGCCCAGATCATCCATGAGGCGGCCATCGGGAGGATCAACAACGACCAGATCCTGAAGCTGCGCACCTTCGGCCTGACTGAGGAAGAGGCGGAAGCGGTGATCATTGAGGACTTCCTGGCATAACCCTGGCCGGGAGGATGCGGGAAGCTTCGGAAAATACGCGGGAAACCACAGAAGATAAAACGGCGGACGGCGCGTCAGCGCCCGGAAGGGGAAAGGTACAGCGGACATGTTGAAATCATATCTGGCCTTCGACGTGGAGACGACGGGCTTAAGCCCGGAGACGGATGAGATCATTGAGATCGGGGCGCTGAAGGTCCGGGACGGAAAGGTATATGACCGGTTCATCTGCTTTGTGAAGCCGTCGGAGCCGGTGCCGGAGCGGATCACGCAGATCACCGGGATCACCAATGAGATGCTGCGGGACGCGGCTGAAAAGGAAACGGTGATCCCCGCTTTCCTGAAGTTCTGCGGGGACGAGGTGCTCATCGGCCATAACCTGCCCTTTGACTACGGCTTTGTGAAAAATCAGGCGAAGCTGTTCGGCCTTCCCTTTGAAAAGCAGGGGATCGATACCCTGAAAATCGCGAGGTGCGTGCATAAGGGCAGGCAGTCCAACCGCCTGGAGGCGCTGTGCGAAAAATACTCCATCGAAAACAGCTCGGCGCACCGGGCCTACCACGACGCGCTCGCCACGGCGAAGCTGTACCAGACGCTGGCCCACTATTATGAAAGCGCCCAGCCGCACCTTTTCCTTCCCGCGCCCCTTTCCGCTTTTCCCGGCGCGTTCGGCATGCCGGGACCGGGAGCGCAGGGCATGCCTGGAGCGCAGGGCATGCCGGGACCGCAGGGCGCGCCGGGAGCATACGGCGCTTCCGGAAGAGCCGCCGGAACCGACGCGCCCGCCACGCCGAAGCAGCTTGGCTTTCTGGCTCGGCTGGCCGCGCAGAAAAAGCTGAAGGTAACCTGGGACGCGCATAAGCTGACCAAAAGCCAGGCCTCCGGCCTGATCGAAAGGATCCTCGCAGGAGGGCAGCCGTAAACGCTTCCGGCAGGGCCGGGAAGAATGCTGCCGGGAAGAATGCTGCCTGCATGAGACAGGCAGCCCCTTCCCGTAAGGCCGGATTTTCATACCAGCCCAAAGCTCTTTAGCAAAAACAGCCAGCCGGTGATGGTAAAGGCTGAAAACAGGGTGGTGAGCATGACGGCGCTGGAAGTGAGGACGCCCTCATGGCCCATGCCCTTGGCCATCACATAGCAGCTGACGGTGGTGGCGGAGCCAAGCATGATGAGGATGGCAACCAGCTCCTCCTCCCGGAAGCCCAGACGGACGGCAATGGGAAGGAAAAGGACGCAGAAGCCAACGAGCTTGATAAAGGAGGCCGCTATGGCGGGCTTCGCCTGCCCAACGGCCTTATCCAGCCGGAAGGTGGCTCCCATGGCCATCAGCCCCAGCGGGGCCGCCAGATCGCCCAGGTTTGTGACCGTTTTTTCCAGGATGGGCGGAAGCGGCAGGCGCAGCATGGACCACAGCAGTCCCAAAAGGATCCCCAGGATGATGGGGTTGGTGACGATGCCCTTCAGCGTGCGCTTCCACAGCTCTGCTTTCCGGGAGATGGCGGCCTGCCCGGAAGCCTTTTTTTCATCCGGCGCGGTAAGGGAGAGCACCACCACGGCCATAACATTATAGAGGGGCACGCTTCCGATGATCATCAGCGGCACAAGGCCCGCGTCCCCGTAGATATTTGTGGTCAGCGCGATGCCGAGAAGGGCGGCGCTGCTGCGGTAGGAGGCCTGGATGAATTCTCCCCGCCGCGGCTTTTCCTTCAGCAGACAGGAAAGCAGGGCGCAGATGGCGATGCTGGCGGCCGTGGCCAGAAAGCAGAAGGCCACAAACCGAAAATTCCACACATCCCCGATTTCCGCCGACGCCAGGTCGTGAAAGACCAGCACCGGAAGCGGGACAAGAAAGACAAACCGGTTCATTTTAGAGGCGAACGCCTCATCGATCCAGCCCAGCCTGCGAAACAGCATGCCGAGCAGCATCATCAGGAAAACGGGCGCCGTCGCGTTAAGGCTGAAGATCAGATTTTCCATAAGCTTTTTCCCTTTTCTGACATATTATTGTTGCTTTTTGGGGGCGGGAACCCTGCCCTATGAAAAGCGACATATTATTTTAGCACAATAGAGATAGAAGGAAAAGAGGTTGCATCTGTATCGCCAAAGCGATATGATAAAAGAACATTTATACTGGATATCATGAGAGAAGGGATGAAAAATGGGGATGCGCGCTTACGATGAGGATTATCTCGGTATGGCTCAGAGGGTTATGGGAGATATGATGGATTTCGCGGTGAATTCCTATGGGTTTGATGCAGATGAATTTTTCGGGATGTTCCTGGTCTCCGACGCGGCGGCGCAGGTGGAGCATGGGAATCCGACCTATGTGGCTGGCATGACCGGGTGTGAGCTGGCAAAGGAAGTGATCCGTCAGAGCGGGCTGGTCCGGGAAGAGCTTCCGGATGAAAGGAGATAAGAATGCAGGTAAGAAGGGCGCAGGAAAAGGATATGGAACGGATCGATGCGCTTCTGATGCAGGTGGAGCGGATCCATCACGAGGGAAGGCCGGACCTGTTCCGCGTCGGAAGGAAAAAATATACGGATGAGGAGCTCCGGAAGCTGATCCATGACGACAGCCGGCCGATCCTTGTGGCGGTGGATGAAAAGGACGGAGTGATGGGCTATGCGTTCTGCATCTTCCAGCAGTATCAGAACCATAATATCATGACGGATATCAAAACGCTCTACATCGACGATCTCTGCGTGGACGAGGCGATCCGGGGGCGGCATATCGGGAAGGCCCTGTATGGCAGCGTGCTGGAGCTCGCCAGGGAGCAGGGCTGCTACAACGTGACGCTGAACGTGTGGAGCTGCAACGAAAGCGCCATGAAATTCTATGAAGCCTGCGGGCTGAAGCCGCAGAAGGTGGGAATGGAAGCGATCCTGTGAGCGGGCGGGGACGCCCGGGAAGAAAAGAAGACAGGGAAAAGAGGAATATAGAGGAAAAAGAAGGAAAAGAGAAAAAAAGAAATCCCGCGGCCGGCATTGTCGGATAGGACTGCCGGCCGCGGGATTTTTGGGATATACGGGAAGCCAATTCGACTAAAATAAGGCTCCCTGAGCGGAAAATATGACAAGAAAACACAATCAATCACAATTTATCACAATTGAACGCCGCAATATGCCGGTCTATAATTCTTATTGTAAACAAAAAACATGCATATTGCATAAGCCAAGCTGCAGATTGGAAGCGGTATGTACGGAGCAGGAGGAACGGTATGAAACTGGGTAAAAAACTGTTGGCGCTTGGGTTAGGCGCAATGATGGTGATCGGGGCGGCAGGATGCGGATCTGACGCTTCGCAGCAGGATACGGGTGAAGCGGCGGATACAGGAAGCGCGGCAGCCGTGGAAACGGCGGTTTCGGAAGAAAGCGCGGCCGGGGAGACCGCAGACGGCCCGATGACAAAATACGCTGAGACGATCGATCTGCATTTCGCGAGGTCCACGGATGAAACGGTGGACAAGGTGCTGGAAGCCAGGCCGGAGGAAACGCTTGAGGATAATTTCTGGCTGGATACCTATCGGGATGAGCTGGGCATCAACGTGATCTACGACTGGATCGTCAAGGGCGGCGACGAATATACGCAGAAGGTGAATGTGACCATCGCGAACGGAGAGCTTCCGGACGTCATGTACGTGAACAAAACGCAGGTCCAGCAGATGCAGGAAGCCGGCCTTTTGATGGATATGACGGATATCTTTGACCAGTATGCTACGGATTTCACCAAGGAAGTCATGAACCAGGAGGGAAACAGCCCGTTCCTTCCGGCAATGGCCGATGGAAGGCTGTACGGAATCCCGATCACAAACGGTTCCATCGACGGTGTGGACGTGATGTGGATCAGAAAGGACTGGCTGGATAAGCTGGGACTGGAAGCTCCTTCGACCGTGGATGAGCTGATGGAGGTGATCGAGCAGTTTACCACGGGCGACCCGGATGGCAACGGCGAGAATGATACCTACGGCATCGGCGTGGCCGGTTCCCCCAACCTGTTTAACGGGAATTTCGGATCCATGAAGGGCTTCTTCGACGCGTACGGCGCCCATCCCACCATCTGGTATGAGAAGGACGGACAGCTGGTATACGGCGGTATCCAGGAGGAATGTAAGGAAGCGCTTTCCGCGATCAATGAGATGTATGAGAACGGCTGGATCAATCCGGAATTCGGAGTGATGGATCCGAGCAAGGCGGGAGAAGCCGCGGCGGCAGGAAAATGCGGGATCACCTTCGGGCCCCAGTGGCTGTCCCAGACAGAAATGCTGACCAACTATAAATCGGACCACAACGCCCTCTGGTGCGCTTATCCGCTTCCGTCCCTGACGGCTGATGAGCCTTCCCTGGCGGCGACCACATCCGGCACCTCTGAATTCCTGGTAGTCAGCAAGGAATGCGAGCATCCGGAGGCAGTGGTGAAGATGGCCAACCTGTTCATTGAAAAATGCTGGGGCGAGACCGGAGACAACGCGTATTATTACGCTCCGGCAGACGCGGAAGGAATCTGGAAGCTGTCCCCGCTGATGCCGCAGATGCCTCTGAAGAATCTGCAGGGATACCGGGATATCGTGGAAGCGCAGGAAAACGGAACGGCTGATCAGCTTACCGGAGAATCCAAATCCATTTATGACAAGATCCAGCAGTTTGAAGCCGGCGGCGAAGGAAGTGAAGAGCTTTACGGATGGGAACGCGGCTACGGCAGCGATCTGAGCGCTTATTCGGCAATCGACGCGATGGAGAAGGACGGACGCGTCCTGATCGATGAATTCGCGGGCGCTCCCGGGGAGACGATGACGGAGAAGATGTCCACGCTGGAAAAGATGAGGGACGAGATCTTTGTAAAGATCGTGCTCGGAGAGTCGGATGTGAGCGAATTCGATAAGTATGTGGAGGATTTCAACAATCTGGGCGGTGCAGAGATCCAGGAAGAAGTGAATGCCTGGAAGGCCTCTGTGGGCGCATGACGCCAGGGCCATGGCCTGGAATAACTGACAGGATGTAAGGAAAGGGGCCGTCGCAGGCTGAACGGATTTGCCGGCGACAGTCCCTTTCTCAAAAAAACGGAGAAAATCACATGAAAAAAGAGAAAAAGAAAAGGACGGGGAACGCCCTCCTGAGGCGGCAGATCCCGTTCCACATCATGCTCCTTCCCGGCGTTATCTTCACATTTATCTTCAGCTACATTCCCATGGTCGGAATGAAGATGGCGTTTGAGAAGTTCATTCCCGCCAGAGGGCTGTTCGGCGACCAGGAGTGGATCGGGCTGGAAAATTTTGAATATCTGTTCGCCATGCCCGGGGCCATGCAGGCGCTGCGCAACACGGTGGTCATTGCGTTCTGGAAGATCGTGCTCGGGCTGGTGGTCCCCATCGTTGTGGCCATCATGCTGAACGAGGTCCGCTCCTCCAAGTTCCGCAGGACGATCCAGACGGTCATTTATATGCCCTATTTCCTTTCCTGGATCGTGTTTTCAGGTGTCCTGATCGATATTCTGTCCCCGTCCACGGGCGTCGTCAATCAGATGCTCAACGCGGTAGGGATAAAATCCATTTTCTTCCTGGGAAGCAACGATTATTTTCAGCCTACGGTGATCTGGACGGATGTGCTGAAAAATTTCGGCTTTAATTCCATCGTCTATCTCGCGGCCATAACGGGGATCGACCTGAGCCTGTACGAGGCGGCGACCATGGACGGGGCGAACCGGTTCCAGAAGATCCGCTATATCACCCTTCCGGGGATCCGCATGATCGTGATCCTGATGACTGTGCTGGCGCTCGGGAACGTGCTGAACGCGGGCTTTGACCAGATCCAGAACCTGATGAGCCCGCAGGTATATGAGACGGGCGACATCGTAGATACCTTTATCTACCGGATCGGCCTGATCGACGCGCAGTATGGGCCGGCTACGGCGATGGGCCTGCTGAAATCCGCGGTATCCTTTGTTTTTATTTCCACGGCTTATTTTATCGCGGACAAATTTTTTGACTATCAGATATTCTAGGAGGAGAGGGAAAATGGGAAGTATCATGAAAAGAAAGAACAGGCGTCCGGAATCCTTCGGCTCCAAAGTGTTTTCCGCGGTCAACGGACTGATCCTGCTCCTGCTTGCCGCCATCTGCCTGCTGCCGGTGATCAACGTGCTGGTGATCTCGTTAAGCAGCAACGACGCGGTAAGGGCGGGCAGAGTGACCTTCTGGCCGGTGGACTTTACCTTAAGCTCCTATCAGTATGTGGCGCACAGGACAGCCTTCTGGAAGGCGATGGGCGTCACGCTCCTGCGGTGCGCCCTGGGAGTTACGCTCAATGTGCTGCTGTGCATCCTGACGGCGTACCCTTTGTCCAAGCCGGGAAGCCGGTTTAAGGGAAGGACCGTCTATACCTGGTTCTTTTTCCTGACCATGCTGATCAACGGCGGGCTGATCCCCGCGTTTATGACGGTAAAAAGCCTGCACCTTCTGGGAACGATCTGGGCGCTGGTGCTGCCGGGGGCGGTGCCTGTGTTCAATGTGGTGCTGATGATCAACTTTTTCCGGACGGTGCCCTCTGAGCTGGAGGAAGCCGCCATCGTGGACGGGGCGGGGCAGTGGCAGATCATGACCAGGATCTTTGTCCCCATCTGCAGGCCCTCCGTGGCGACCATCATGCTGTTTTCCCTGGTCTCCCACTGGAACGCGTGGTTTGACGGGATCATCTACATGAACAAGCCGGACCAGTATCCGCTGCAGAGCTATCTGAATACGATCATCATCGACGCGGCAAGCCTGACGGCCGGGACGTTCGACTATCAGCTGATCAACCTGATCTCGGACCGGACGGTAAAATGCGCCCAGATCTTCGTTTCCATGGTGCCGATCCTGATCCTGTACCCTTTCCTGCAGAGATATTTTGTAAAGGGTATGGTGATGGGAAGCGTAAAGGGATAACAGCGGGCTGCTTTTTGTAGTACAATACAGGGGAAGGGAGAGGATGCGGATGGGAAAATTAAAGAATTTCAGGATCATGTATATTATTTTTATGGGAATTCTGATCATCTGCATCAGCTTTCTGAGCGTTATCATGATCGGAAGCGGCTACAGCAGGATCCGCCTGAAAAATGAAGTGATAAATAACATCGATTCCAGGAGCGCTTTTTTCAGCAATGAGGTGAGCAGGCAGATCGATATGATCTTTCTGGAGCAGACGAATCTGGTCAACGACAGCTCCCTGAAAAACATCAGCGTCCTCTGGGACGCCATGAACCGCTATGAACAGATCGAGAGCGTGAGCGGGCTTTCCGAACGGCTGATCCAGCTGAAGCTGCTGCATACGCTGGTGTCGGATGTGAACGTGTTTTTCCTGAATCAGGAAATGGCAGTGGGGAGCAGCCGCGTCTGGGAAGGGAGGGAGAGCTTTTCGGAGCTGGTATATGACGAAAGGATCCGGGTGGACGCGGACGGGATCACCCTGACGAGCTGGTTCCCCTCCGCCGTATACGGGGAAGACGCCAATATCAGCTACTTCATCCAGACAAGGCTGGGAACGGAAAAGCTGGAGGAGTACCTGAATGAATTCATCCGGGAAGAAGAGGGGTGGCTGTGCCTGCTGACGCCGGAAGGGGAATATCTTGCCGGGGCGGGGGCTGAGACCGGGGAGGAGCTTGCGGAACTGGAGCAGATGAGACGGCAGGCGCAGAGCCTGCTGGACGGCGGCAGCCAGATCCACCTTACCGGGACAAGGCTTGCCACCTGCGTCCACAATCAGCGGACGGGCTGCTGGCTGCTCTACATTTATCCGCACAGCATGGTCGATCAGCCGCTGCGCTTCCTGGTCGTCTTCAATATCTGCGCGGTGGCCCTGACCCTGATCCTGTTCATGCTGTTCATGCTGTTCGCCTGGCGCTTCTTTGCCAAGCCGGTGGACCGGATCCTGAACGCCATGGGAAACCATGACAGACAGTTCTATATCCATGAAAAGAGAAAGGATGAATTCGAATACATATACGAGCGGTACAATGAAATGATAACCAAAATGAATGATCTGATGCAGGAAAAGCTGGACGCGGAATACCGGATGAAGCTGGCGCAGCTGAAGCAGCTGCAGTATCAGATCCAGCCGCATTTTCTGTATAACAGTATTTTTGCCATATCCAGGATGGCGACGCTGGATGAAAATGAGGAGATCGCGGAATTCACCAAAAACCTGGGACAATATTATCAGTACATTACAAAGCTGAACTCGGAATGGGTCACCGTCGGGGATGAGCTTCGCTATCTGAAAAATTATCTTTACATCCAGGAAACCCGCTTCGGCGACCGGATCGAGGCGGAAATGGACGAGGTGCCTGAGGAGATCCGCGCGCTCAGGATCCCTCCGCTGATCCTGCAGCCCCTGGTGGAGAACGCGTACGAGCACGGCGTGAAGGAGATGCTTTCCGGAGGGAGGATCCGGATCCGCGTGGGATATGAGGACGGGATCTTTACCTTTGAAGTTAAGGACAATGGAAAGGGCGTTTCCGAAGAGGAGCTTCAGGAGATCCATGAGGATTTTGAGAAGCAGAACGAAGAGATGGAAGTGGTGCACGGGCTGACCAACGTGTATATACGGATCCGGCGGATCTATGGGGACGACGGGACGGTAGCCATTGAAAGAGGGAAGGACGGCGGGACGAAGACCACGATCAGGATAAAGATGGGACAGGAGGGGAAGGCACATGTATAATCTGCTGATCATTGACGACGAACCGCTGATCCTGGAGTCGCTGTATCAGATGGTGCTGAAAAAGAAGAAAGAGCAGCTGTATCTGTTCAAGGCGACAAACGGGCCGGAGGCGCTGCGGATCTTTGAAAGCCGCCATATCGATATCATGATGACGGATATCTGCATGCCAGGGATGGACGGCATCCGCCTGCAGGAGATCGTCCGTGAAAAATGGCCGGACTGCCAGGTCATTTTCCTGACCGGGCAGAAAGAGTTTGCCCTGGCGAAGAGGGCAGTGACGCCCGGCGTGATCTCCTATGTGCTCAAAACGGAGGAGGACAGCGCCATCCTCTCGGCAATAGACATGGCCTGGGAGAGGCTGGAAAAGCTGTACAGCGACCGCGCCCGCGTCATGGGGCTGCACAGGAGCCTGCAGGAAGCCATACCGGTCATGAAAAGGGACTGTGTGAAAAGCATCCTCTACAACAGGAGCCATGAAGACGGGATCCCTTCCGGCCTTTCAGAACAGCTTCGGGTGGTGAATCCGGATTTTCAGGCGGATGCCCCCTTCCTTCTGTTCCTAACGGACCTGTCGGAAACGCCGGACACCATGGAGCAGGAGGCCGTAAGGGAGATCCTGGACCAGACCGTTCCCGGGAAATATGTCCGCCTTTCCGCTTTTTCCGAAAAAAATATCCTCTGCTTTTTCCTGCAGGGAGAGATCAGCGTGAAGCTGCTGCGGGAATTTCTGGATATCGCGCTGAACATGTGTGAGAAATCCGGGCTCCGGAAGCCGGATATCTATATTTTCGGACAGCCGGTATCCGTGAAGGACGCGGCGGACGCCTGGTATTTCCTGAACTGCAGGAGGATCGAGCTTGGCGTGGAAAACGGGATCAGCGTCTGCCTCCCCGACAAAACGGGCACAGAAGCCCAGGCGGCAGGCATTGCCTGCGAGGACGCGATCGACAGGGAGCTTCTGGATAATTACCTGATCCAGCTGGACCGGGACGGCTGGCTGAATGCCGTCCGCAACCTTTTCCTGCGGGCAGGGCAGGGCGGAGAAATGCAGAGGATCAGCGCCTACATGGAAACGGCGGCGTCTCTTCTCATGGCGATCCGCCAGTATATCCCGCAGGAGAATTCCTTCCTGGACGAGGCGGGCCTCAGGAGGCTTTCCAATTACCAGTATCATGAAAATTTCAAGGCCGCCTGCGCCTGGCTGACAGAGCTCTCGGAACGCTATTTCCTGGAACGGGAGCGGGCAAGGACGGACGCGAGAAGCTACCTGATCCGCAGGGTAAACCGTTATGTGGAGGAACATCTGGCGGACGATGTGTCGTTAGTCGGGATCGGCGACCATCTGGGGCTGAGCGCGTCCTATCTTTCCCGGCTCTATAAGGAGGTGGCGGGGATATCGCTGAACCGCTACATCGCCGACAGAAGGATCAGCGCGGCGAAAAGGCTCCTCGCGGATGAAACCATAAAGATGCAGTCCATCGCGGAACAGACCGGGCTGCGCAGCGCGTCCTATTTTACCCATTACTTTAAGAGATACACCGGCTCCACGCCGCAGGAATACCGGAAGAACCTGAACGGGGTCCGGGACGCTGCGGCAGGGGGCGAAGAAAGAAAAGGAGAAGAAGAAAATGAAGATGAAACGGATCGCGGCGGTGCCGCTGGTCACGCATGACCCTTATTTTTCCGTCTGGTCCCAGGCGGACAGGCTGTACGATGACGAAACCAGGCACTGGTCCCAGGAACCGCTGAGGATGTACGGTTCCCTGGAACTGGACGGCAGGGAATACTTTTTTATGGGAAGAAGGGCGGAAAGGGAGGAGATCCCCCAGACGCTTCTGGAGGTGAGCGCTACCTCCACCAGATACCGGTTTGAAAATGAGGCGGCGGCCCTGGAAGTGACCTTTACCTCCCCGCTGCTTCCGGATGACCTGAAGGTGTTTTCCAGGCCCTGCTCCTATATCCGGTTCCGGCTGGACAGGCACAGGGAAGCGGAAGCCTCCGTGCGCCTCCGGATCAGCGCGGACTTTGTCCGGCGGACCTCCGGCCCGATCTTCGGGAACGCCCATATGTGGACAGAGGAGGAAACCTCCTTCCCTTATGTGTATATGTACAAGGGAAACCAGCGTATTCTTGGGGACAGCGGGGATAACAGGAGGATCGACTGGGGAAACGTCTATCTGGCGGCGCAAAAGGGAGAGGCCGCGTTATCCTTCTGCCAGAAGGAAGAGTGCCTGGAAGCGGAGATTTCCTTCCGGGACAGGGAGGAAGCCTGCGTGGTGCTGGGCTTTGACGATATCCTTTCCGTGCATTATCTTGACGGCGCGAGATCGGGATACTGGAAAAAATACTATCGCAATCTGCCGGAGGCGCTTGCGGCCTGCCTGAAGGAAAAGGATGAGGTCCTCTCCAGGTGCGGCGCGTTTGACAGGGAACTGGAAGAACGGGCGAAAAAGAGCGGGGGAGACGTCTACGCGTTTCTGTGCGACGCAAGCTACAGACAGGCCATGGCGGGGCATAAGCTGATCGCGGACGGAGAAGGGAATCCGGTCTTCCTTTCCAAGGAATGTGATTCCAACGGCTGTATCGGGACGGTTGATGTCAGTTACCCTTCGGCGCCTTTGCTGCTTTGCTTTTCACCGGAGCTGGCGGAAGCGATGCTCAGGCCCATCTTCGCTTTCGCGCGCAGGCCTGTATGGTGCTTTGATTTCGCGCCCCATGACGTGGGACGCTATCCCTATGCCACCGGCCAGATCTATGGACTGAAGCAGGAGAACAGGTGGCTGGAATTCACGGAAGAAGAGGGGATGCTCTATCCCTTTTACGCGGATTATCCAGACGGAAGGGAGGTCTATGACTTCAGGACGCAGATGCCGGTGGAGGAATGCGGGAATATGCTGATCATGACGGCGGCAGTCTGCCGCATGGAAGGAAGCGCCCGGCCCGCGCTCCCGCATATGGACACGCTTCGGAAATGGGTGGATTATCTGGTCCGTTATGGGAAGGACCCGCAGGAACAGCTGTGCACGGACGATTTTGCCGGTCACCTGGCGCACAATGTCAACCTTTCCGCCAAGGCGATCATGGGGATCGAGGCTTACGCGCAGATCTGCGGGCTGGCAGGCAGAAAAGAGGAAGCCCGGAGCTTCCATGCCATAGCCGCGGAATATGCGGCATACTGGGAGAAAGAGGCGGCAGAAGGGGACCATACGCTTCTGGCCTACGGCCGGCCGGACAGCTGGAGCCTGAAATATAACGCGGTATGGGATCTCTTCTTTGGCAGCCATCTGTTCTCAGAGGGCGTACTGGAACGGGAAGTGGATTTTTATATCCGGAAACGGGAAAAATACGGCGTGCCGTTAGACTGCCGGAAAAGATATGCCAAGAGCGACTGGACCCTTTGGTGCAGCGCCATGACGGAGGATCCGGAAAAACGCGGGAAGCTGATGGAACCCGTCGCCCGCTTCCTGGAAGAAACAGGGGACCGGGTTCCGTTTTCAGACTGGTATGACGCCGGGACCGGAAATTACTGCCATTTTAAGGGGCGTACCGTACAGGGCGGCATTTTCATGCCGATGCTTCTGGATCAGTTCGCGCGGAAGGAAGGGTAAGCCCCCGGGAGAGGGACTGGCCGTGGTCAGTCCTTCTCCAGCTTCACGATATCGCCGGTGGCGGCGTCGATCTCGATCTCATACTCCGCGTATTCATAGCGGATCTCGATCTCATAAACACTTCTTCCATCGTCATAATCCAGGCCGAATTTCACGATATTTTCTTCCGTGGCTCCGGGCACCTGCGCGAGGGCGAGGGCCTTTGCGTCCGCTTCAGAGAGGGCGGCGGAGGCTGCATTTGTTCCTGCGCCCTGCGCTGCGGAAGCGCCGTTCTGCGCTCTGGCCCAGTCGTCCATTTCCTGATCGAAGGAGAGGACGGTTCCGTCGGTGGCGCTGATCTCGTAGTCATATTCCTGATTTCCGGAGTAAAATTCCACATCGTAAACCTGGCGGCCGTCGTCATAGTCGAGCTTGACGCGCAGGCCCGTCACGTCGGCTTCGGTAACGCCCGCGTGGTCGAAGGCGGCCTTCTTCGCGTCGGCCTCGCTGATGAAGGCGCTGGCTGCCGTGGAGGGCTGGGCGGCGATCTCCACGCTGTCCCCCGCTGCGGGCGTCTGGGCCTGCGCGGATTCGGACGGGGTTACGTTCAGGGCGGTATCCTGGGAGCCCGCGGTCACGGTCTCCTGGCCGGCCGCGATGGGCTGGGTTTCCGGACCGGCCGCGATGGGCTGGGTCTGCGCTGCGGCTCCGGACTGGCCGGAGCAGGCGGCAAGGGCCGCGGCGGAAAGGAACAGGGCTGCAGTGCATGCATAGATCTTCTTTTTCATATTCTAAATCTCCTTTGCTTGTTTGGCGTTGTTTCTTTGTTTGTAAGACCAGTTTATCCGGGAAAGATTAAAAAAACATTAAAGCCTGAAAAATTTTTACCGGCAAAAAACGGTTCACCGGCGAAAAAAGGTTCCTCAGCAAAAAAGCGCCGCCGCGGGCAGCCGCTTAAGACGCGGCCTGCCTTGGAAAGCGGAAGGTGAAGACGCTTCCCTCGCCCGGACGGCTGGAAACGCCGATCTGCCCGCCGTGCGCTTCCACGATCCATCTGACCATGGGAAGGCCGAGGCCGGAGCCGCTCCCGGAGGTCCGGGAAGGATCCACCTGGTAAAAACGCTGCCAGATCTTGTCCAGGTGCCCGGCCGGGATGCCGATGCCGTCGTCCGCGACGGAGCCGGTGATCCCTTTCTCATCCGAGGATAAGGTAACGCGGATATGGCCGCCCGGCCTTCCGTAGGTGATGCTGTTGGAGATCAGGTTGATGAAAAGGCGCATCATCATGGTTTCGTCGGCCCGCATGAGGATATCGGGCCGGATGTCGGTCTGCAGCGTGATCCCCTTTTCTTCGGCGGGGACGCTCTGCTCCTCCGCGATGATCTGGGCAAGCTCGCTTAAGTTGATCAGCTCACAGTGCAGCTTCTGCTTTCCGTTGTCCGCCCTTGCCAGGGTGAGAAGCTGGCTGATCAGGGCGGACATTTTCCGGGCCTGCCCGCCGATCACGCCGATGCATCCGCGAAGCTCCTCCGGGGGCGTCCCCTCCTGGGAGGCATATTCGCACTGGGACAGGATGACGGCCACAGGCGTGCGCAGCTCGTGGGAAACATCGGAGGTGAACTGCTTTTCCTTTTCAAAGGAAGCCTCCAGCCGCTCCATCATCTGGTCAAAGGTATGCGCGAGGACATGTACCTCGTCCTGTCCCGGCCCCAGGCGGATGCGCCGGGTCAGATCCTTCCCCTGCGAGATCGTCCGCGCGGTTTCCGTCATGGCGGACAGGGGACGGAGCGCCCTGGCGGTGATGAGATAGCCTCCCAGGGCGACCAGGATCACGGAAAAGGGCAGCAGGATAAAAGCGGCGTTCGTGATGACGCGCAGAACGGAATCCGACCGGGTCTGGGAAGCGATGCCCCGCAGCCACAGATTGCCGTAGCCATCCACAGCCTGGCAATAGTCATAGACATACCAGAAATCGTGCCCATCCCCCACCTGCCTCAGCTGGTCCATGATCAGGGTGGGCGCGCCGGAAAAACCGGCGGGCGTACGGCCGTAGAGCAGATAGCCCTCGGAATCATAGGCGCACAGGTAGACGCCCTCCTCCAGATAATTCAGGTCGTCGTCAAAGGTCAGCAGGCCGTCGGCATATTCCACCTCGGAATATCCCTGGAGCACCGTGTTTTTCAGCCGCGTCCGGGCGTCGGAAAGGACGCGGATGCTGCTGATGGAGAACAGCACCAGGAGGGAGGCGACGATCAGGAGGGTCATGAAGGCCGTATACCAGAGGGTGATCTTACTTTTGACAGACAGGTTTCTCATCGGTTCATCCTTTCCCGGGATCCTTCAGCACATAGCCGGCCCCGCGCACGGTATGGATCAGCTTCGGCTCAAAGCCGTCGTCGATCTTCTTTCGCAGATAACGGATGTAGACGTCCACCACGTTGGAGCCCCCTTCGTAATCATAATTCCAGATATGCTGCTCGATCCGGTCCCTGGAAAGGACGATCCCCTGATTGTTCGCGAGATATTCCAGAATGGAGAATTCTTTGGAAGAAAGGCTGATGGGGACGGTTCCCCGCATCACCGACCTGGTATCGAAATCGATGGAAAGATCGGCGATCACACAGCGGTTCTGCGCCCGGCCCTCCTTCTTCCTGAGCATGGCACGGATGCGGGCAAGAAGCTCTTCAAAGGCAAAGGGCTTGACCAGATAGTCGTCCGCGCCCGCGTCCAGCCCCGTTACCCGGTCGGATACGGAATCCCTGGCGGTAAGGAGCAGGACGGGGACCGTCTTCCCCCCGGAACGCAGGGCCTTTAATACGGAAAGGCCGTCCCTTTTCGGCATCATGATATCCAGGATCACGGCGTCGTATTCCGCCATCTCCAGATAGTCCAGGGCTTCCTCCCCGTCAAAACAGGAATCCACGGTATAGTGGTTCCTGACGAGTGTTTTGGTGATGATATCGTTCAGATCCTTCTGATCCTCGGCAACCAAAAGACGCATAATAAAACCTCCCTCGCCGCATGGGAACGGCCATATCTGCCGTTATTATACAGCGTGAGGGAGGATCCGTAAAGCCGGGGCGCGCGGGCCATGCCGCCTTCAGATATGGTACAGAAGCCGTCGGGCGAAGGCGTTGCGGTATTCGGAAGGGGTTAGCCCCATGATCTTCTTGTAGGCGGTGGCAAAATTGTGGCTGTCATTGAAGCCGAGCATCCTGGCGATGGTAGCGATGGACTCGTTGGTATCGGAGAGATAGAAATTGGCCAGGTCGATCTTTGCCTTCAGGATATACTGCTTCATGGTCATGCCCGCATGGCTGCTGAACAGGGAGGAGATATACTTCTCATTATAGCCGAAGTGGGCGGCGATGTCCGCGACCCTTAAGGAACCGGTGAGGTTGTTCCTGATGTGGTCCAGGATATCGAAGTAGATCTGCTTCTGCGTCTTCTTCCCCTGGGAGACCCCGGGCGTGACGCTGCGGTCCTGATTATAGATCTCGGAAAGGATGAGCGTGGTCATATAATTCAGGAAGCGGGCGTTGTAATTATTGCGTACCGCGTCCTGGAGCTGCTTCATCATGATGACGACCCGCTCGAAGTTCAACAGTCTCCCCTGCCTGGGAATGGAGATGGTATCGTCCGGAAGGGAAGCGATATAGGCGTCCTTCTCGTCGGGCAGCACATTTTTCAGGGAAAGCGGGCTGCCCGCCTCAAAATGAAGCCAGTAGAAGCTGCATGCCGAAGCCTTGAATCCCTTGCGGATATTATAGGGGGGGGTAAAGGCGGAAGCAGCAGGAAGCTCTTTGGCGGGACGGTATACTTCTGGCCGGCATAGGAGAGGTACAGAGTCTCTTCGGTCACCACCATCAGCTCGTACTCCTTCAGGGGAAATTCGTCGGAATGCACCCAGTCCGGGTTGGGGGCCTCAAATTTTCCGGTGAGACAGTAGGTGAGCGGAAGGCTTACCTTGAATTCAATAAATCGCATCTTTTTCCAATCCTCTTCGTGAAAAGGCAATTAGAAGATGTGGAAACTTAAGATCTTAAACGATATAATACTCCATTTTCCATTGTATATCAAAATGTAGAAGAATTTGCATACGTTGACTATAATCATGTACGCCCTC
>DWUW01000371.1 GCA_019120525.1 Candidatus Eisenbergiella stercorigallinarum
GAAAAATGCGCTCGATAGCGCATTTTTCAATCAGGATTTGCGCCGAAGCGTCGCAAATCCCGTTATCGCAGCGCCGAACTGGAGGTTCGGCGCGCGTGCCTCAGCGTAAAACGCTTCGGCATGGAGGTAAAGATGAAAAAAGCGGAAAAATTAAAGCTTCCCAATGTGACGCTGTGCGCCATGACCAGTGTGCGGGTGCGGGAGACGATCCGGGCAATGGAATACAGCATGAGAGGGATCGAATTCGCGGATGCCCTGATCATCACGGACAGAAAGCCGCTGTTTCTTCCGAAGGGGATCCATTACCGGCATACCTCCCGGCTTTCGCATATCGATGATTTTAATTATAAGATGGTCTATGAACTGGGAGACTATATTGAAACGGATTTTGTGATGCTGGTGCATTACGATGGCTTCATCGTACATCCGGAGCTGTGGCGGGAGGAATTCCTGGACTATGATTATATCGGGGCGCCCTGGCCGCTGCCAAAGGAAGGGGACGATACCACCTACCGGGATATCCACGGCAATCTCTGCCGTGTGGGAAACAGCGTGGGCATCCGCAGCAGGAGGCTTCTGCGTTATCCGAAAGAGGCGAAGGTTCCCTGGACGCCGGAGAAGGGATGGTACAACGAGGACGGCTTTCTGTGCTGCCGGATCCGGCACCTGCTGGAGGCGGAGGGAATGCGGATCGCTCCTCTTGAGGTGGCAAAATATTTCGGCCACGAGCATATGATCCCGGAGATCGAGGGGATCACGCCGTTTTCCTTCCATAAATGGGAAGGGACCAATGCCGGATATCCGGATTTTCGCAGAAAGCACAGGATCCTGGACGCCCTGCGGAGGCTGCACGGCCGGCTGGTAAACGGCTGAAGCCCTCGGCCGGGCCGGTTTCAGAGAAGGAAGATGTTATGGTATACGATTGCTTTCAGTTTTTCAATGAACTGGATATCCTGAAGCTGCGGCTTCATATCATGGACCCGGTGGTGGACCGGTTCGTGATCAGCGAGGCTACGGAGACCTTTTCCGGGAATCCGAAGCCGCTGTATTATGAAGAGAACAAAGAGATGTTTGCCGAATTCGCCCACAAGATCATCCATGTGGTGGTGAAGGATACGCCGCCCGGTTATACCCATGACCGGGATACCTTCCAGAAGAACGCTGTGGGGCGCGGCCTGAAGGACTGCAGGGATGAGGATGTCATCATTTTCAGCGATCTGGATGAGATCCCCGATCCCGGAAAGGTGAAGGAGATCCTGGAGGATTTTGATCCCACAAGGATCTATCATTTCGCCCAGCGGATGTTCTACTGCTATCTGAATATGGAAGAGGTCTCGGGAAGCCTGCTTTCCTACGGCGGGGAATTTCCCGGGGTGGAAAGGAAACAGTGGATCGGCTCCAGGATGTGCAGCTTCGGGCTTTTGAAGAAAGAGGGGCTGCAGCTGGGAGAGCTCCGCTTCCCGGAACGCAAGGAGATCGGCATCCGGGTGGCCGACGGCGGCTGGCATTTCGGATACATGGGCGGCCACGGAGAGAAGAACGCGAAGAAGCGGGTGGCGGAAAAGGTCCGTTCCGCCGCCCATCAGGAATTCAACCGGGCGGAGATCCTGTCCGGCGTGGATGATAATATCCGGGACGGGAAGGATCTGTTCGGAAGGAAGGCGGTTTTCCGCCGGGTGGAGATCGACGATACCTATCCGGAATACCTGAGAGACCACCTTGCGGAATATGATTTCCTGATCCTGAAGGAAGAAAGCGGCGCGCGCCGGACGCTTCGGCACGCGAAGGCCTGGCTTCGGAAAAACTGGTACCGGGCGGGCCGCGGCGTGAAGCGCCTCGGAAGGAAGCTTGCCGGAAAGGGATAGGATATGGAAAAAAGAGAAGATCCGGCCGCAGGCCGGAGGCCGGAACCGCCGGCGGCCGGAAGGCAGAATAGCGGCGCGCGGGAAACCGGCGCTATGGAAAAACGGCCGAAGGTTTCCGTCTGTGTCCCCGCCTACAATAATGAGGCGGAGGTGAGACGCCTCTTTGCTTCCCTTGCCGCCCAGACCATGCAGGATATGGAGATCATCCTGACGGACGATTCCACGGACGGAAAAGTGGGGGAACTGGCGGAATGGATCCGGACCGGCGCGCGGGAAGCGGCCGGGATGGCGCAAGGCCCGGGACAGGTTTTCCGGGATGCCCCGTGCATGAAGCGGCTGCGTTATGTCCACAATGAAAAACCCCTTGGGCACATATTCAACTGGAATAAGGCGCTGTCCCTGGCGGAAGGGGAATATATCAAGATCATGTTCAGCGACGACTGGTTTACCGAAAAGGACAGCCTGGAAAAGCTGACGGCGCTGCTGGACGATAACCCGCGGGCCTCCCTTGCCTTCTGCGGCACCAGGCAGGTATCGAAAAAACGCACCTGGGAAAGGGCGGCGGGGAAGGACTATGTGGACCGGCTGAGGCGGGATTACCGGTATCTGTTTCTGGGAAATGAGATCGGCGCCCCTTCCGCCACCCTCTACCGGGCCTGCGGAGCGGCTTTTGATGAAAGAAGCAGCTGGGCTTCCGATATGTTTCTCTACTTTGAGATCCTGCGGAAGAATCCGGTTTTCGTCTGTACGGCGGAGCCGCTCATCTCCATCGGCGTCCATGAGCAGCAATATACGGAAAGCTTTTCCGGCAGGGATATCCGGAAGTACCGGGACAGCCTTCTGATGTATGAAAAGTATCGCCTGGAGGGGCTGGAGGAATGCAGGAAGGAAATGCTGCGGCTGAACGTGGTATACGGACAGGGCATGAGGGCGGCCATGGCCTGCGGCGCTTCCCGCGGGGAATACCGGAAGCAGCGCGTCCGCTGGTTCTGGGAAAACACGGTTCTCGGTTATGGGAACGCTCTTTTGTATAAGCTGGGCTTCAGACGATGAAGGATAGGCCGGCGGATGGAGAAATGGGTAAGGAAATGGAAAAAGTCAGCGGAAAAAAAACATGGGAAAAACGGGCTGCCGGGATCGGGCAGGCCTGCTTTTGGGCCGGGCTTGCCCTGGAGCTTCTCATTGTGGTGGCGGAGGTAAGCGTATGGACCAATCCCTGGGAGGGGCAGCTGTTCCGGCTCACCTTCCTGCTGTTCGCGGTCAAGGTGCTGTGCAGCCGCTACAGCCTGCGGGAGTGGCTCTGGCTTCTTCTTTTTGGCGTGATCGCCGGACTGTGCTATCTGTGTTCGGACCGGGATGAGGCGGTGCGTCTGGTGGTGTTCTGCGCGGCTTTCCGGGACGTGGATGTGAAAAAGGCGCTGAAGCTTGCCTTTTTCATGACACTTTCCGGCTGCCTGGTTCTTGTGCTCCTGTCGGCCGCGGGGATTTTTGGAAATATGTATATCATCGACGATGGGGACAGAGGGCTGCGCTACTGCTTCGGCCTGGGGCATCCCAACGCCTGCTACTGCTTCTTCTGGATCCTTTCTACGCTCGGGATCTGTCTCTGGCATGACCGGATGAAGCTCTGGCATTACGGCCTGACCGCCCTGGCAGGGATCCTGCTGTTTTTGCCTACCCGTTCGCGGACAGGGATCCTGTTTCTCTTCTTCACCCTGGCTCTGGCGCTGGCCCTGGCTTTCGGGAAGAACCTGCGGGAGGCGAAGGGACTGTATCTCGCGGGGATCGCCGCTTTCCTTGGCTGCGTGCTCCTGTCCGTCTGGATCGCGTACTACGAGCCCTATCAGGGCCCGTTCTATACCTGGATCGACCGCTTCATCACCGGCCGCATCACCAGCATGAACACGCTGGAAGGAGGCGGAGGGATGCTGCAAAACTGGCGGCTGTTTTCCCGCCCGGAAAATATCAAATATTTTGACCTGGGCTATGTACGGCTGTTCTACTGGTACGGGATCGTCCCCGCGGCGGCGTATGTGGCCATGTATGCCCTGCTTCTGCGGGAATGCTACAGGAGGAAGGATCCCTTCGGCTTCCTGATGCTTCTGTCCTTCGCCCTGTATACCACGCTGGAAGCCCATTTCATTTCCGTATATCTGGGAAGGAATTATGCGCTGTTCCTCATGGGGGCATACTGGGGCGGCATCCTGGACGGAAGAAAGGACCCTCCCAAAGGATACGTCTGGGGGCTTCCCGCCATGCTGGCGGGGGCTGCCGCGAAAAAAGAGCGCAGGGGATAAAAAGCGCGCAGGCGATAAAAACGGGGCCGGGGCCGGAAAAGACGTCCCGGCCGGAGAGGAAAAAGGCATGCGGTTAGTCATTGACTGTTTTAAGCTGGTAAAAGGACAGGGGAAGAGCATCGGCATCTATAACCTGGCAAAAAACCTGACCCGCCACCTGGCGGAAACGAATCGGGACCAGGAGCACTGCGAGGAGATCGTGGTGCTTGGAAATGAATACAACCGGAAGGATTTTGAAATTCCCGGCGTCCGTTTCGTCCAGATCAAGAAAAATCCGCTGAGCCGGCTGACCTTTACCCTCTGGGAGCTGTTCGGCGTGAAAGCCGCGGCAAAAAAGGAAGGGGCGGACAGGATCCTGTTTCCCAGAGGCTACCGCCCTCTTTTTTACAGAGGGAAAGATATCGTCATCATCCATGACCTGATCCCCTTTTTTTACGACAGATATTTCCCCGGCGTGCTGAACCGGGTGGAAAACGCCTATATCATGAGCAGGCTGAAGGCTTCCATCCGCCGCGCGTACCGGGTGGTGACCATTTCCAGATACTCCATGAAGGAAATGGAAGGCCTCTGCCCGGGCTGTGAAAAAAGGACGCGGGTGATCTACAACGGCATCAATCCGGTGCCGACATCCGACCGGCCTTCCGCGCTGAAGCCGGACGGCCCGTATCTGTACGCGGCCACATCGATGCTGCCCCACAAAAACGCCCCGGGGATCTTAAGGGCCTACGCGGCCTATTTTGACGCGCAGGTCCGGGAAGGGAAGGATCCGGCCCGCCTGCTCTTAATCGGGATCGACAGTCCCGATAGCGTGCCGGGAGGCGACGTGCTGAGCCCGGAGGCGGCGAAGTATGTAACCTGCTGCCGTTATATCGAGAGCGGGGAAGAAATGCACAGCCTGCTTGCCGGCGCAAGCGCGTTTCTTTTCCTCTCCCTGGTCGAGGGCTTCGGCTTTCCGCCGTTGGAAGCCATGCAGCTTGGGGTGCCGGTGATCTGCTCCAACCGCTCCTCCCTGCCGGAGGTGATCGCGGACGCGGGCCTTCTCACCGATCCGGACGATGTGGAGGGGACGGTTTCCTGCATCCGCCGCCTGCTGGAGGATGAAGCCCTCCGGAAGGAGCTGACCGCGAAGGGCTATGAGAATGTGAAGCGCTTTGGCTGGGACAGCAGGACAGAGCAGTATTGGGAGGTGCTTACGCAGTGAGTGGGCTGATCACGGTCATCGTGCCGGTTTATAACGCGCAGGCCTATCTTCCCGACTGCCTGGAGAGCCTGCTGGCCCAGGCCTTCCGAAGGCTGGAGATCCTGGTGGTGGATGACGGCTCCACAGATGCAAGCGCCCGTGTCTGCGAGGATTATATGAGACGGGACGGGCGGGTGCGCCTGATCCGAAAGGAGAATGGCGGCGTTTCCTCGGCCCGCAATCTGGGGCTGGAGCAGGCGAAAGGGGATTATATCGCCTTTGTGGACGCGGACGACTGGATCCTGCCCCACATGCTGCAGGAACAGGAGCAGCTTCTGAGAAGCAGGAATGCCGATATGATCCTGGACGATTATCTGGAGACAGGGGAACAGGACAGGGAAGCCTTCCGCGAAAGGATAAAAGCGCAAGAGGCGCGAAAGAAAAACGCGGCCCGGAAAGGAAACACGTCCCGGAAAGAAGAAGCGAGTCCGGAGCCGGGGCAGCCCGAAGCCGGGGAAGCTGCCTGTATCCTGACTGACGCGGCAGGCTACGTGAACGATTACCTGCTTCAAAGCGGTACCCGCTGCTGGAGCATCCTGTTTCGCAGGGAGGCGGTGGGGGACGTGCGTTTCCCGGAAGGGCTTTCCATCGGGGAAGACCTCCTGTTTTTGGCCCGTCTGGCGCCGCGGCTGAAGCGGGTGCTTGTGCGCGGGAAGAAGGACTACTGTTATTACCAGAATGAAGCGGGCGCCATGTTTTCCGGCTTCCGCCCTTCTTATATGGACCAGATCACATGCTGGGAGCTGGCGGAAAAGGAGCTTTCTTCCTTCGGCGGGAAGGCGCGGGAAAGGGTGAGGCTTGGCAGGTTCCAGGCGGCGCTTCTTGTGGCGGGGAAGCTGGCGGAAACGGATATTTTCGGCACATGCGGGACTGCGGCCGGACAAAAAATACCAGAGGATGAATATAAGGAGTATCTCAGGATCTGCTACAGGGCGGCAGCCGGAGCCTGGAAAGGGCTGGGGCGGAAGGGAAGAGGGCAGCTTCCTGTGGGCTGTCGGGTGAAGGGATTGCTTTTTTTGTGTGTTCCCCCGGGTTATATGAGACTGTACCATATCTGGAAGAGGAAGAAACGGCAGGGAGGAAGATGAGCAGTATGCGTCGCTATCACGGGAAAAAGGATAAGATTGTTCTGTATATGCATGCCGGAAGCGGGAACCATGGCTGTGAAGCTATTGTCAATACGGTGATCAGGATGCTTCCCAGACCAGCCATTGTAATGACGAACAGCCTGGCGGAGGATGAGGCCTATTCGCTGAAGGGGATGGCTATGCTCATTGAGGAACGAAAGGTGAGGAAAAAACTCCTTGTCCATGCCTGGTATTATCTGAAGGAGCGTGTCCTGCACGATCCGGAAGCGGGAATGCGTTACCGGTTCCATGAGGTCTGCGGCAGGAATCTGCGGCAGATGAACATTTCGATTGGCGGGGACAACTATTGTTACGCGGAACTTGTGAAGGAACTGAAGTATGCAAACCGCCTTTTCTCCGGACAGGGGGCCATGACCGTACTGCTTGGCTGTTCCATTGAACCGGAGCTTTTGTCCGATCCCGATATGATCGAGGATATGCGGCGTTATACCTGTATCATTGCCAGAGAATCCCTTACCTGGCAGGCGCTCTGCCAGGCCGGGCTGAAGGAGAAAAGCTACCTGGTCCCTGATCCGGCATTCCTGCTTTTTTCCCGGAAACTTCCTGTCCCGAAAGGTTTTCAGGAAGGGAATATGGTAGGGCTGAATGTGAGCCCCATGGTAGTGGAGCGGGAAAGCAGCCCGGGAATTACCATGGCAAATTACAGGAAGCTGATTCGCCATATTCTGGAAGAAACGGACATGGGCGTGGCTTTGATCCCCCATGTGGTCTGGAAGACCAGCGATGACCGGACAGTGCTCAGGGCGCTTTTCAGAGAATTTCAGAGTACCGGCCGGGTAGTGATGATCGAGGACGCAGACTGTGAAGCCCTGAAAGGATATATATCACGCTGCCGCCTTTTTATCGGAGCGAGAACCCATTCTACCATAGCGGCTTATTCTTCCCTGGTTCCCACTCTGGTGCTGGGCTATTCGGTCAAGGCAAGAGGGATCGCCCTGGATCTGTTTGGGACCTGGGAAAACTATGTGCTTCCCGTACAGTCCCTGCAGCGCGAGGAGGAGCTGGCGGAACGCTTTGAATGGCTGCGGAAGGAAGAGGGGCGGATCAAAAAAAGGCTGGAAGCAGTCATGCCGGCTTATCTTGAGCGGGCAAGGCAGACCGGGAGGATGCTGGAGCGCCTTCTGGAAGGCAGATCCCCCATGTAAGGAAAAGAGAAAGGCTTTAAAAAGATGGAAGGATTACAGGAGCTTCTGCAGAGAACGGAAACCATACAGAAGGTCAACGCCCTGCAGGAACAGGCAGGCAGGCTGTTGTTTTCCTGGCCTGCCCTTACGGGAAAGGACAGAATGAAGCGGGCAGTAAGAAGGTATCTGCTGCGCCGGGAACTTCCGCCGGTGGATCATTATTCCTGGCCAAACGCCCTGCTTGCAGCGGGACTTTCCCAGATGCAGAGAAGCGTACGCGACAACAGAAGTGAAGAAGTGCTCATCCGGTATTATGATCGGTGGATAAAAAAGGGGATGCCTCTTTATTATGTGGATAACGTGACAAACGGAACGATCCTTCTGGATCTGTATGAAAATACCGGGGAGAAAAAATATCTGGAAGCGGCAGGAAAGCTTGCAAGCTTCCTGAAGGAGCATAGGAAGGACGAACGGGGAGACCTGCTTTATCGGATCAGGGATGAGGCGGATATCTATGCGGATACGGTAGGCATGGTCAGTCCGTTTCTGTGCAGATATGGGATTTCGCGGGGAGAGAGCATCTTTGTGAAGATGGGAGTGATGCAGATCGTCCATTTTCTGGATGGGGGAATGGATGAGAAAAGCGGGCTTCCCTACCATGGTTTCAACAGCCGTACAGGTGTGAAATACGGATGTGTCGGCTGGGGAAGGGCTGTGGGGTGGCTTATGCTGGGAATGGCGGAAAGCCTTTCCGTGCTTCCGGAGAAGACGCCGCAGTTTCTGTTCATTCAGGGACATCTGCAGAACATGGTCCGCCGGATAGTGGATTTTCAGCGGCCTGACGGGAGCTTTTCCTGGCTTCTTCCCGCTTTTGATGGGCCGGCGGATACTTCCGCTACGGCTATGATCGCCTGCGCCATGCTGGCCGCTATCCGCAGGGGATGTCTGGAAGAGGATTGGACGCAGCAGATAGGTATGGCAGCAGAATTTCTCCTTTCCTGTGTGAAAAACGGAAGAGTAGATCAGTGTTCTGCGGAATGCAGCGGTTTCGCGGAGTATCCGCAGCGTTACGGAAGCTATCCCTGGGGAGATGGCATGACGTTGAAGCTGTTCGGTATGATGGAGGAAGTATGAACAGGCTGATTTTGTATGATACCTGTAATTTCCGGGATTATCCGGTAGGCGGGCAGGTGACCAGCATCAGGAATTTTCTGCGTTTTTTAGCAGAGACATACCCGGAACATTGTAAAGATGTATTGCTTGCGGGCGTATCCTGCGATCCGTCTGAGGTGGGACGCGTGTCGCGGATCGAAACGGCGGGCGGACAATTTTCTTTCCTGGCCGTGGTACAGGCGGAGACGGATCTTGGGAATGTGAGGAAATCTCTTCGGCTGGAATATATGAAGGGTCTTTGGAAATACCGCAGGCTGATCGCGCCGGGAAAGGAAGATGTGAATTATATTCATACACCGGAAGCCTTTGCCGCTGTCCGTATGATGCGCCCCGGGGCCGTCTGTTATGTGTTTTCCCATGGAACCTATCTGAATATGTACAGGCGGGTGCGTTTTTTTAAAAAAGCGCCGCCGGTCCGTTGGCTGTTTCAGTGCTTTCTTATGCGGGTGATCCGGAAAAGCACGGCGGTCTTTGCGCTTGACCGGGAGACCCTGGAGGATTATGCTGCCTATAATCCCAGGGTTATCCATGTGGGGAATTCCATTGTCTGCCATCCATGGAAGGCGCGTACGGCTCCGAAGGAACCGTTCCGTCTGCTCTATGCGGGACGTCTGTCCGCGGTGAAAAATGTAGGCCCGATGATAGAGGCGGCCAAAAGCTGGGAAAAGGATTGTATACTGGATATTCTGGGAGATGGAGAGGAAAGACGGGCGCTGGAGGAAAAAGCCCGGGGAAGCGTCAGGATCCGATTCCATGGTGCCCTTACGCCGGAAGAGGTAGAAAAAGCCATGTGGGAATCGGATATCCTGGTGATGAATTCCACCTTTGAGGGGATTCCGATGATCATTCTGGAGGCCATCAGCACAGGCCTTCCTGTAGTTACCACGGATGTCGGAGGCATAAAAGAAGTCCTTACCTATGGCCTGGACAGCGAGGTGACGGATGGAAGCGCGCAGGGAATCCGGAATGCCGCGGAACGGATCCTTTCGGATTACATCCGCTACAGCAGGCAGGCTTATGAGAAATCCCTGCAGTTTGATTACAGGAAGGTGAACCGGAAGGTATTTTCCGTGCTCAATGAAAGCCTGCATTGGACGGAGGCCGCTCCGGGAAAGGAGCCTGGATGATATGCGATAAGAAAGACCTGAAGGAATATCTGTCCTGCGAACGGACCCTGTACTTTGAAAAAGGCCGGTCAGCCTGCTTTAAGGCATGGCTCCTTGGTTCCAAAATGTATCGTATCTGGCAGTTCTTGCGGACACTCCGCCTTGCGGAATATCATAAGAACCAGAGCGGCCTGTGGCATCATGCTGCTTTCGCCTGGTATCATCGCAGAAAATATGCGTTGGGTATCCGTCTGGGTTTTGAAATCCCGGAAAACTGCTTCGCGAAAGGACTGATGATTTATCATATCGCGCCGATCGTAGTCAATGAAGATGCCAGGATCGGGGAAAACTGCCGGATCACAGGAAATTGCTGTATTGGAAACACAGGGGCGGATACCCCAAGCCCTGTATTAGGCAGCGATGTAACGCTGGGCTGGGGCTGCAGCGTTATCGGAGATATCAGGATCGCTGACGGCGCGGTCATAGGCGCCGGATGCGTGGTAGTAAAAAATGTGGAACAAAAAGGCGCTCATGTAGCGGGCGTCCCCGGTCATGTGCTTTCCGCAAAAAGAAGAAGCTGAGGGAAGGCACCCCTGCCAGCCGGAGGAGGAAGCGGCTGGCTGCTGCGCCGGAGAAGGGAAGGAATATGTTTCAGAAAAAGGTCAGCGTGATCGTGCCGGTTTATAACGCGCAGGATTACCTGGTGCGCTGTGTGGAAAGTATCCGGAACCAAACATATCAGAATCTGGAGATCCTGCTGGTGGATGATGGGGCGCGGGATGACAGCCCTTTCCTGTGCGACGCGTACGCCGGAAAGGACGCGCGTATCCGGGTGCTCCATAAGGAAAACGGCGGCCTGGTGTCTGCCTGGACAGCGGGGGTAAAGGCGGCTTCCGGAGACTATTTCCTTTTTGTTGACAGTGACGACTGGATCGATGCCTGCATGGTAGAGGGGCTGGCCGGGAAAGCGGCGGAGAAACCGGGAGAGATGATCTGCTGCAACTTTGTGATCGAGCGTCCTGACGGCGCGCAGTTCTGCCGCCATGAACTGGAGCCGGGGATCTATACAGGGGAGAACCTGCGGACAGTCAAGGAAAATCTGCTGGGGAATGAAAGAAGGACGGTATCCATGTCCCGCTGCATGAAACTTTTTTCAAGAGAGCTGATCGTGGAAAACCTTCGTTTCTGCGATCCTCAGATCCGCATGGGAGAAGATGTGAACATCGTTCTTCCCGCTCTTTGCGACTGCAGCCGGCTGGTGATTTTGGAGGATGCTTTCTGGTATCACTACTTTTACAACCCGGCTTCTATGGTCCATAAATATGACGCGGGGATGACACAGGGGATCCGGGCGCTGATCAGGGCGATCGGCCGCGTGTTTTCAGAAAAAGATATCCGCGGCGGAAGGCAGCAGGGAGAAAAGGAAGCCGTCTATCTCACGCTGCTCGCTGTAAAGAATGAACTGCGGGGAGGTCGGCCCGGTTATGCGGGAAGGATCCGGGAACTTTGCAGGGAGCGGAAAATGCAGGAACAGATGGCCCGATATGCCATTTGTCCGAAGGATCGGGCCAATCGGCTGTTGGCATGGGTGGCATCCAGGCCGGACAGGCTGAGAACCGCTGTAGGGAAGGCGGCGTTTTGGTTCTATGATAGGCGAATGGGTTGATTTAATCGGAAAAGAGAGAAAAGTATGATCATAATCAAAGTTATGGGCGGCCTGGGAAACCAGATGCAGCAGTATGCATTATATGAAAAATTCTGCTTCCTGGGAAAAGAGGCGCGTCTGGATCTTTCCTGGTTTGAGGATGCCGCAATGCAGGAAAAGGTATTCGCAAAGCGCGGCCTGGAGCTTCTGCAGTTTGAAAACCTTCATTTTGAGAAGGCTTCCGGAAGCGAGCGCGCGGCCCTTCTTGGAACCGGCGGCCTTTCCGGATTCCTGGGAAAGGTAAAAAGGAAGCTGAATCCCGCGGCGGATCCTCATTTTTTTGAAACGGATATGTATCATCCGGAAATTTTTACCTTCACGGACAAATATCTGGAAGGCCATTGGGCCTGTGAGAAGTACTACCATGATATCATGCCCCTGCTGCGGGAAAAGATCCGTTTTCCGCAGAGCAGGAACCCGCAGAATATCGATATGGCGGAACGGATGGAAAAGGAAAATTCCGTCAGCGTCCACATCCGAAGAGGCGATTATCTGGATCCGGAAAACGCGGGCATGTTCGGGGGGATCTGCACCGACGCCTACTATGCCGCGGCGATGGACTATGTGCGGGAATGTCTGCCAGGCGCGCATTTTTACCTTTTTTCGGATGATACGGCCTATCTGAAGGAGCATTTTCAGGGATCGGAATATACGGTCGTGGACTGGAACCGGGGAGCGGACAGCTTCTATGACTGCCAGCTGATGAGCCGCTGTCGGGCCAATATCTGCGCCAACAGCACCTTCAGCTTCTGGGGAGCCAGGCTGAACGGCAGAAAGGACCGGCTGGCCATCCGTCCGGCAAAGCACAAGAACAGCCAGACGATCGATCCGGAGCGGATGCATGAGCTCTGGGAGGGCTGGGTTCTGATTGATGAGAAGGGGAGGGTGCTGTAGGAAATGAGGAAGAGCCAGGAGGAAAAGGATGTACGGACTGCGTAGGATTCTTCTGATCGGGAGCGTGCTGCTGTTTTGTATCTGTACGCCGGTATTTCTGAAGATGGAGAAGGATGGGGAAAAGGAAGAGAGGAACCTTTCCGGCCAGGAGGGCGGGGAAAAGGATCGAAGGCTTCTTTCAGACAGGATCCCGTCACTTTTCATAACGACGAAAAGCGGTTCCCTGTCATATGTGGAATCAGATAAGGAGAATTCCGAAAGCGGATACATGACGATTATTTCTGAAGAAGGGGACATGGTATACTCCGGACAGCTGGAAAGGATAAAGGGGAGGGGAAACACCTCCTGGGACGCCCCCAAAAAATCTTACAGCCTGAAACTATCTTCCCAGGCTTCCCTTCTGGGAATGGAGGCGGCGGAAAACTGGATCCTTACGGCAAATTATTATGATGGGGCTTATATTCGGAACGCGCTGGGCTCCTGGCTGGCTGACCAGGCGGGGCTGGCCTGGGCGGTTGACAGCCGCTTTGCCGATCTGTATGTGAATGAAGAATACCGGGGGATTTACCAGATTATGGAAAGGATAGAGCTGAAGGAGGGAAGGATCGACGCGGCGGGAGGATGGCTTCTGGAAATGGATTATCCGGAGCGGGCCGTATATGAAGATAATGTCCTTTACCTGGAAAACGGGCAGCCTGTCGTTATCCATGAGCCTGCAAACATATCAGATGCGCAGACAGAAGAGCTGGCAGCCTGGTTTGATGAAATGAAAAAGGCGCTCTATGCGGACGATTACGTAAATCCTGATACAGGGAAAGGGATATTTGAATATCTGGATCTGGAATCCTTTGCCGGAAAATATCTGCTGGAAGAAGTTCTTTTGAACATGGATATGGGAATGACAAGCCATTATATGTATTTGGACCAAAACGGGAAGCTGTATGAAGGCCCGCTGTGGGATCTGGATAACGCGCTGGGCCGTGGAAATTATGAGGAACAGGAATTGCTTCTGCTTCAGGGGGATCCGGCGCGAAATCAGATGCTGAGATGGTATATCCGTCTATGCGCGAATGATGTTTTTTACGAAAAGGTGTTGGAGACATGGGAAGAGAGGGTCTATCCTGTGCTTCCCAGGCTGGAAGAGGAGGCCGGCCAGATGCTGGAGCCGTTAAGGGAGTCCATACAGGCGGATCAGGAGCGCTGGCCGGGAAGCCATAGCATGACCATGACGGAGACGGATCTGGATTATAACGAATCTTACCTGAAGGCGTACATCGGCAGAAGGACAGAGGTCCTTCACAGGGCGTTTTCAGAAAACGCGCAGGAGACGGAAAAGCGGATCCGGGAGAGGGCGGCGCAGCTTCCGGAGGAGGCAGTGATCGAAACGTTATGGGAAGGGGAGGGACAGGCAGGAAGGGGAACGGATCCGGAAAACGGGGAAGAAACGGGACAGTCCGGCTTTAGAGATACGCTCCTTGCAGGTCACGGAATGATTTCTCTGCTGTTTCTTCTTCTGGCGCTTGCTGTTCTTATCGCGGCAGACAGACGGATGGGAGGAAGAAATGGCTGAAAAGAAAGACGCAGGAAGCGCTCTGAAATACCGGTATGAACTGAAATATGTCTGTTCCGACCTGCAGCTTCGTCAGATGGAGGAGAGGATCAGCGTACTGCTGAAGAAAGATCCGCATGTAGGCGAAAGCGGCTGTTATACCATAAGAAGCCTGTATTTTGACGACTATGAAAACAGCGCTTTTTGGGAAAAAGAAGATGGAGGGAATCCACGGAAAAAATATCGGCTGCGCTGTTACGATGGCAGAACGGATCGGGTCTGGCTTGAAATTAAACGGAAGGTGGGAACGAAGATCCGGAAAGAATCCTGCCGCGTGACCCGGCAGGAGGCCGAAGCCATGATCCGGGGAGACTGGTATGAGACCTTTCAGAATCCCGCTCCAACAGTGAGGGCTTTTTTCCTGGATGGCGCGACGCGGCTGATGCAGCCGAAGATCATCGTGGAATATGACCGGACTCCATATGTGGGGGAGGAAGGGAATGTAAGGATCACCTTTGACAGGAATATCCGTTCCTGCGCGGAACCGGAGGCGTTCTGGGAAAAGGAAATGCGGGCGCGGCCGATCATGGCGTCGGGGCAGCACCTCCTTGAGGTGAAATTTGATGAGTTCCTTCCAGACTGGATCTATCGGACGCTGCAGATGGAAAACATGACGCAGACAGCCTTTTCCAAATATTGTCTGTGCAGAAAGTATAAATGAGACTGAAAAAAGGAGCGGGAATACCTCTGAGGTGAAAGCTCCGGAATGGAGATTGCTATGAATTTTTCGGACATTTTCAAACAGTCCTTCCTGGACGGATTTGTCGGTACCGAGCTGGGATTTAAGGAAATCCTGATGGTCTTTCTGATCACAGCCTGCCTTGCCGCTTATATTTTCCTGGTCTATCGGGTAGTGACCAGAAGAACATTCTATTCAAAAAATTTTAATATCGCTCTGGCCATGCTCTGCATGATCACGGCAGCGGTCATTCTGACCATCCAGTTCAGCATCGTGATCTCGCTCGGCATGGTGGGCGCGCTTTCTATTGTACGTTTCCGGACGGCGGTAAAGGATCCTATGGATCTGGTATTCCTGTTCTGGTCTATTGGTACGGGGATCATCTGCGGAGCCGGACTTGCGGAAATCGCCGTAATCCTGGCCCTGCTTCTGACTGCGGGCGTACTTCTTCTGGACCGTCTGCCGGTGGTTTCCGTTCCCATGCTGCTGGTGGTGAATGCGGATGATGCCGAAGCGGAGGAGAAAATTGTGGAAACGGCAAAACAATACAGCAGATACTGTAAGGTGAAGTCCAGAAATCTGGCCGGAGACAGGCTGAATATGATCGTAGAACTGAGAACCAGGCAGGAAAGCGAGCTGGTCAGGGCAGTAAACGGCCTGCAGCATGTATCGTCTGTTTCCCTGCTTGCCCATGACGGTGAGGCGACGTATTAGGGCAGCAGGACTGACAGGGACGCTTTGAAAGACCGGGAGGCGGGAAGATGAAAGACAGATCGAAAAAAATATGGGAATCCGGGTACGTCCAGGTATTTCTTCTGGCATATCTGACGGCCATGCTGAGTTTTGCCGTCCTGTTGATCCGGGGGGAAGGGATTTTTACCCTGGGAAACGATTTTAATGAACAGCAGATCCCTTTTCACATGCTGGTAAACCGAGCGCTGAAAAGCGGAAATACGGGCTGGAACTGGTCCATAGACCTTGGATCGGGGTTGGTCGGGGCTTTTGGCTTCTATGTATTAGGAAGCCCTTTCGCATGGATTTCCTTCCTGTTTCCGCCGGAAAGCTATCCGTATGTGACAGCCTGGCTGTATATGGCAAAGTATGCGGCTGCGGCGGCCTGTGCTTATGGATATCTGAAAAGATTTACCGGAAAACGGTATGCGGCTCTGGGAGCGATGCTGTATGCTTTTTCCGGGTTCCAGTCCGTGAATCTGATCTTCCATCATTTCCATGACGCTGTGGCCTTTTTTCCATTAATGCTTTCCGGGTATGAAGATCTGCGGGAGGGGAAGAAGGGCAGGCTTGCCCCGGCTGTGGCGGTCAATGCGCTGGTGAATTATTATTTCCTGATCCAGGAAGTGATCTTTCTCATCCTTTATTTCCTGGTCCGGGAAGGCGGACATCTTTGGAAAAAGAGGAAACTTGCCGGAAGCTGTATGGTGGAAGGTTTTCTTGGGATTGCCATGGGAGGCGTACTGTTTCTGCCTTCCGTATTATTTACGCTGGAAAATCCCAGACTGAGCAATCATCTGCCCTTTTCCGATTGGCTCTATCGTGGAAACAGAGATTACCTTCAGGTGATCCGCACCCTGCTTTTCCCCGGGGAGCTGATGAACGCGCAGTCCTGTATTAAGGAATATGACTGGTCTTCCTGGTCTTCCTATCTTCCCATGACGGGGCTTGCGCTTCCGCTCTGCTATATCCTGAAAAAGAAAAAGGACTGGCTCGCCGTCCTTCTTGCCGGAGGAATAGCCATAACGGCAATACCTGCCCTGAATTGTGTATTCGGCCTGTGTTCTGACACCAATTATCACAGGTGGCTGTATATGCTGATCCTTCTGATGAGCCTGGCTTCCGCGAAGGTGGCGGAAAAGAGGGAGGAATATCCGATCAAAGGAATCTGCGCGGCGCTTGCCCTTTTTATGCTTGTATTGACGATCGGTTCCTTCTGGTGGTCGGAGCATAAATACCAGTTGATCAATCAGACGGATGTATTCCTGACCTGGTCGGCAGCGGGGATCGCGGGCATGGTACTGACCGGGCTGATCACAGCTGCTGTCAGAAGCCGGAAACGGTATGTGATATGTATGGGAACGGGGATTTTTGCTTTCTGTATTTTTACTACAGGAATGACCGCCTGGCTGTATCAGCGGAATTCCGGCCAGAGCCCGCAGGAATATGTGGAGAGGCTGGAAGCGTTTGGGCAGCTTTCCCTGCCTGATGAACGGTATCGTATCGCAGGAAGCGACAATACGTTGTT
>DWUW01000372.1 GCA_019120525.1 Candidatus Eisenbergiella stercorigallinarum
TTTGTTGCAATATCAATGGATAGATTTTGATCTCCATTCATTAAAACGCATAAATTTTTAGGTGTAGTTCCAAGCCTCTTCGCAAAATCTTCCTGAGTCAAACCACTTTCTTCCACAATTTCCTTAATGTAGTATCCTGGATGAAATGCAATTTTATCATGATATTCAATATAGCTACTCATAATGTGCACTCAGCTCCGTATACTTTTCCTTATGGTCTCTCGCCTTTTCCACCGGGTATTTCTCCGAGTTTTTCCGGATCTTTTCCTGAATGATCTCATCCAGGTCCATGCCGCAGGTATCCGCCATCATGATGCCGTAGATCAATACGTCGGCCAGCTCCTCCCGCATGTTTTCCATTTTTTCCCGGCACCACACGTCGTCCCGGCTCCACTGAAATACCTCCAGGAGCTCCGCGGCTTCCAGGCTGATGGAAATAGCCAGATCCTTTGGGGTGTGGAACTGCTTCCAGTTACGTTCATCTCTGAATTTTATGACCTGATCAATGGTTTCCTGTTTCATAACCCCTCCTTCTCCTGTCTAAAATGAGATTCCTTTTTTCCTGATCCCCTGCTTCCTTACTTCTTCCTTCCCAGACACTCACGCAGATGATCGGCAAGCTTTGGATCCGTACAATATACGTAACATCCCTTCATCCCTCTGGTCATCAGAGTACGATAGGTATTTTTGATGATCTCATCCGCTATTTCTTTCGCGTTCTCCGGGTTTTCGCGATAGAGCTTTTTGATTCCCTTCAGGGACTGGTCTGTTCTGGCCCGCTTTGTAAAGTCGGTTATTACTTTGCCGTCTTCATATCGCATATCGTCGCCAATGATCACGCCCACATAATCAAATTCCAGTCCCTGAGATGTATGAATACAGCCCGCTTCATTGATGGAGTCCTCATCAATAGCAAATGTGGTCGTATTTTTCAGATTCCAGCTGATCTCGAAATCTCCGATCTTAATATCATGAACCTCCGGGTCGTTGACACCCTCCTTTAACCAGTTCCAACAATATCCTGCCAGGATTCTTGCCCGATTCCGGGATGAGCGGTTTCTCTCAATGATCAGGTGCTGCATTTCAAAAGGAGATTCTACAATACGAATATCATAATCTATTTCCTTCATATCAGGATTCGCAGTTTCACGAATCTCCAGAGTATTATCCAGCCATGCGAGATATCCGTCCGAACCGTTGCAGCGAAACTGTGACGTCAACTCCATCTCCCTGACTTCTGCATTCTCCAGCATTGCCCATTTTTTGATCTCATCTACACTGCCAATATCCTGCAGTGTCACCCGCTGGCTTTCATCTATAAAAAATACGCTGCATTTTGCCGCATGGATGATTTCCCCAATCTGATTTTCCCCCAGATTATGAAACATACCGGATTTTGCATTCAGCCGATGAGCTTCATCAGCCAGAATGGTGTCCAGCATATTCTCCTTCGCCTCTGTGAAGGAGCCCGATCCGCTGAACAAATTATCAATACTGCTTTTTCGCAGGCTTCCTTTCAGCTTCTTCTCATAGACGTTTCTGGGCGCACTGTTTTTGGAAACATACTGACAGACCTGATCCTCTTTCGTCAGCTGCGCCAGCAGATTGATGGCCACCACGCTTTTCCCTGTCCCGGGTCCTCCCTGTACAATGATCACACGCTTTTTGCAGTCTGCCGCCGATCGTCTGGCAGTGCGCAGAATTTCTTCATATACCACCTTCTGTTCGTCCAGCATAATAAACTCGCGGTTTCCGGCAAGCATTTTATCAATAGAATCCTGAAGACTTTTGGAGGGCCTGATCTTTCCATATTCAATTCTATAGATGATCTTTTCCTGATCTCCGCAGGTGATCCCCTTTTTGATAAAGCTGCGGAGCCGGTCCACCTGTCCCCGCGTGAACGCAGGAGCATCCTCCAGATAGACCTGATACTGCATTTCATCCAGCGGATCCGCAGTTTTCCTTCTGTAATTATGAAGGTACGCGCAAGGCAAAAGTGAGATATTTTCCTCTCTTACAGACTGATTATAATCCATGATCAGTTCCGCATAAGACCACGCCTGATAAGAAGGATGCACTACCTGACGCATTGCGTTCCCCGTATAGGTCTCTACAAGCCCATCCACACCTGGCACCGCACGGATCTCATCCCATTGCTTCAGCTCAATCAGAACTACGTTTGCCTTCTTCTTTTCCCCATATCCGGAAATCAGGAAATCCACCCGTTTTGATGTGCGAGGAATATTATATTCTATGGCAATACCCGCATCCATTGGGATCTCATGATCGTTCAGGACCTTGTACATGTATTCCATGGAATTCTCCCAGGCACGGAATTCATTTCTGGCTGTACGCCGATGCATTTTTTCATAAATATTTTTCTCGATTTCCTGCGCTATGGTATCCTGTTCCACACTTTGCAGGAAATCCGCTTTGAATCCGTCGTATACCAGCATAAGCTCCCCTCTTTTCTATATCAGTTTCCTCAGCCCCTCATCAAACACCAGATAATTCCGCATATCATCCGGGCGGCAGTACACCGCGAAATGCACCTTTTCAAACACGCCGGAAAATTCCGGCAGCACCTCCGCCCAGGCGCGTGCGGCCGTTTCCGGAGGATTTCGGAAAGCGCCGCAGCCAAACGCACCCAGGATCAGGATGTCCTCCCGGTTTTCGGCGGCCACGGAAAGGATGCGGCGGGCGCGCTGCTTCAGGAGGGATAAAAGCGCCTCCGGCGTTATCCGCGCCGGCCTGGAAGGGCCGGGATTCATGGCGTTGGAGGGGCGCTCCCGCAGGTTGGGCGCGGCGCAGCTGATCACGTCCAGCCTGCACCAGTGTTTTTCCTCCATGCGCTCCGGCGCGTCGTCGTCGGTTTTGACCACCAGGATGTCCGGCGTATAGATGCAGGCGTCGGTATAAAGGGCGTCATGGTGCTGCCTGTGAAAATCGTAATAGGCCTTTTTCAGCTCCGGCGTGTTCAGGCAGGGGTAGAGCGTGGACAGGCGGCAGAGGGATTCCTCCTGCGCGCTGCTTCCCTTCGTCACACCGCCGCCCGGGTTGGTGGCGGAGGCAAAGTTGAGGACGGCTGTTCTTTTTTCCGGATCCCGTCTCTTCTCCCGCATGGCCGCCGCGAAGGAACGAAAGGCCGTTACCTCCACCTGCGTCCTTTCATACCGCTTTGGGAAATCGGCGCGCTCCGCTTCCTTACCGCAGGAAGAGCCGCCTTCCGGCAGGATGGAAGCCGGATAAAATACCGTGCGCTTCTTCGTCTCTTCCACCGCAGCCCGCAGCATCCCGTTCTGCCTAAGCCAGGCCATGGTATCCTCGAATACCGCGATGTTCTGTTCCTTCCTGTTTATCCTCATATGCTGCACATCCTCCTCCGATAAGTGCAGGACTTTCCGCCAAAGGCGCTGCCTGTCTCTTTTCCGCCGGACCGTTCCTCATTCCTCCCAGTCGGGATATTGCTTCGGAGCCGCCTTTTCCGAGCGGATGATCTCCGGCTGCTCCACACGCTCCTCCAGAAGCTTTAATACCTTAATCTCAAACCACCAGGAATCGCCGAAGTCAAACAGATAGGAAAACTTCCGGCCTTTTTTCAGCTTCAGGCTGCCCAGCCAGGTCTCCTCCGCCGACGGCCCGTCGTCTCAATCCTGTGCCCTTCCGGACATATAGGTCCTCTGCAGGCTGCCATGGCCCACATAAAAAGCATACAGATGATCGTCGTCAAACTGAAAGGCTTTCTGGATCATGGCATGCAGATCGCCCAGCGTGTCTGCCAGGCTCATGCGCACCGCCCGCATGCTGTCATGATATCGGGGACGGATTTCCAGTTCGATCCCCTAGCCGCTGTAATCCGTTTCCTCCGGCTCACAGAAAAGCTTCCGGATCGCGCCTGTTTTCCTGTCCCCGTCCGTTTTTCTGTCCGGCAGGCGTTCCTCCATAAACTGGCCGAAGCAGAAATCTGCCATTTCCTCTTCTGAAAAAAGTTCCTTTTCCCTGATGCTTCTGTGCAGGTCCCTTCCCAGACCGAAAAGAGGCCGGATCTCCACTCTCCAGGAAGCGGTTCCTCTTCTCTGATCCAGATCCGTTTCCGGGAGAACCCGAAGCATTCCCAGCTCTTCCATGATCATGAGGACCGCCGGGCGGTCGGTTTCTTTATATCCCCGCGCCGGCAGCGACAAGACATATTCCTTTCCTGGCGTCGGGCTGGCGGTTCTGAACCATTCTGCGAATGCCCCGTATTCCGATATGAAAGGATACCCGTCTTCTGAAAGATCATCGCTTTCCAGAAAAATAAGGGCGAACAGCAGGAAGCGCTCCACATCGGACGCCTGATGGAAAACCTCCCAGTTTTCTCCCTTCTGCACACCGGTTCCCTTTTCGTCTATCTCCAGAATCTGAAAATTCATGGCAACGCAGTACCAGAAATGGATGACCGGATAAAAGGTCTGAAAGCGGGTCGGCTTCTCATAATTCTCCTTTGCCCGCAGAAGGCCGTTCAGCGCAAAGCAGTCCTTTTTCCCGATATATCCCGTATTTTTTGAAAGCTTTATTTTCTCCTGCAGCAGAAAGCCGCAGAACCATTCAAATTCCCGGCTGACCTCAGCCGCTTCCGGCTCGATCCGCTCTCTGTCATCCTTTTCCTCCGGGAAAAGCTCCATTTGTCCCTTCATCCTTCTCTCCTTAACATTGTTTCAATCCCGCAGAAGCCATCGAAACGCTCTTTCCATCCGTCCCTCCGGGTCTGCAAAATGATTCCCCGGATTGGTTTCAAAGAAAACCCGCTCTCCCCCGACATCCCCGAGCGCCTCCCGCAGAAGCCTCACTGCCTCCAGCGTACCCTCCTCCACCCGGGCCATGCGGTGGTTTCCGGTTTTCTTTTCCCTGTCCCCCAGAGAAAAGTAAGCCCTCTCCAGCCGCGCGGACGGCTTATGTGCGCGCATAAAGGCAAGGAAACCATCGTACCAGAGGGAGCCGGAGATGCTTGCGATCCGGTCGAACAGGTCCGTCCGGTACGCCGCGTATACGGAAAAAAGCCCGGCAAGGGAAACTCCTGCCAGAGCCCGGAAGCGGGGCTTGATGGAAAGTGCCTCCTCCGTACGTGGAATGATCGTTTCCGCAAGAAGGGCCAGATAGGCGTCCGCCTTTCCGCCGAAATCCTCCCCGCTTTTAAAAACCCGCTCCGCAGGCCAGGGCGTCAGATCCCGGTTCCACTCCTCGCCGGAAATGCAGACACAGGCCGTGTTCGCAGCCTCCAGAAGCTCCTCCGGCAGGCACAGGCCGTCCTGCGCGCCGTGAAACCAGATCAGGCCGGGCCTGAAATCCGCTGCTCCGCTGTCCGTCCAGCCGTCCTGTATCCCACGTTCTTCCGGAACGCATTTCCCATTCCCGCTCTCCGGAAGCAGACAGGTCAGCGTCAGGCCCGCTTCCCTCAGAACGATCCGTTTCATCCGGCTTCTCCTTCCGTTCCTTTCCCCGGCTTCTCTTTGTCGTCCGCGCCGCTGTTTCCGGAAGGCCTTTGTCCGCCCTGTACGGACATTTCAGCCTTCTCTCCATAATCCGCACCGCACAGGAACACCGCCGCGTCCGCTTCATAGCGTTTCAGCGGGATCCCCATAAAGGCCGCTTCCGAGGCCGCAAGCTCTCCGCGCTCCAGCTTCGCCGTCTGGGAGATCAGACGGGAAATCAGCTCCTTTTTCACCGGAAAACTGCCGTGGGAGGGATAGATCAGGTCGAACCGGCCCGTCATGCCCTCCAGCCGCTTCAGGCTGTGATAGAAAGCGGGGATATTGCGCATGGGTCCGAACAGAAAAATACTGCCGTCCTGAACCGTATCGCCGGAAAAGAGCACGCGCCGCTCCACATCCAGCACCGCGATGCTTCCGGGAGTATGCCCGGGGATCTCAATGATCTCCAGGCGGCGTCCGCCCAGATCGATGCTGCTGCCGTCCCGGATGGGGATGATATCGGAGGCCTTTTTCGCGAGAGGATAATTGACCAGCTCCGCCGGGCTCATGTAGACCGCGTCGAACTCCGCGTTGCTTCCGATATGATCCCTGTCCGCATGCGTGTTGAGAAGGGACAGGGGAAGCGCGGTCAGCCCTTCCGCCAGCTTCTTCGCGTTATGCACCCGCATGCCGCTGTCGATGAGCAGGGCGCTCCGGCTTCCCGTAAGAAGAAAAAAACGGACGCCCTCTTCCTCCAGTCTCCAGGTCTGATCGTCAATCCGTATGATCCTGCACTCCATATCCACCTCTCCATTCCGCTGCCGTAAAGCGGCACCGTTATTCCGCCGCGCTGTTCCCGGAAAAGCTTCCCGGGAAAGCCCCGCTCTCCTGCACAGCCTGTACGGGATTGCCCCCGGTCTTTTTCGGCCTTCTGCGTCTGTGCCTGCGCTTCTTCTTCGTTTCCGCGGCTTCCCCGCCGGAGAGACCCGCTCCGGTATCAGCCATCTTCCCGCTTTCCGCTTCCCTTTCAGCCGCCTTCCCGCCTTCCGCTTCCGCCCTGCCTTTTCTTCTGCCGCCCCTTTCCGGCCGCTTCTTTCCTTTTCCGCGTTTTCCCGCTTCGTCCGCGCCTCCGTCAGCTCCAGCCGCCGCTCTGCGGCGGGCAAACAGGCCCCTGCTTCCCTTCATCTGCGCGTAGCAGGCGTCGCAGATACGGCCCTGCGCGCCCAGGGGAAGGAGCGCGCCGCAGTACTGGCATTTGCGGATGTAGTCCTTCTTGTCGCGGGTCAGGTAGCGCATGATGGTCTCTTCCGTTTTTTCCCGCTCCGCATCCAGGTGTTCGGTGTCGATCTCCTTTCCCAGGCGGACAGAAAACTGATAATAAAGGTCCAGCATTTTATAAAAGGTCTCGTATTTCATCAGCCCCTTGTCGCTGCACATCATCAGGGACGGAAAATGCAGGGAAACGTCCGCCGTATAGGTCTTGCAGTAATAGAGCCACAGATCCACGATATCCCGGTTCTTGATATCCAGAGAGCAGGTGAGCATCCGGTAGAGCATGTGCTTGTCCTCAAAGCCGTCGATCTCCTTCCGGTCGCGGAAGGCTTTTTCATAGAGGAAAAGCACCTCCTCAATGCTGATCTTCTCAAAGGGAGCCGGGGTTTCCACGCTCTTCCAGATCTTCAGGACCGCGTCCAGAGGCTCGTCCATGTCCAGGAGCACCTGAGGGAAGCCCAGGCTCACGTGGGTGATCTCCGGCTCCGGCTCGTCAAAATGGGCGCGGATGAATTCCAGCCCCTCCTCTCCCACGGCGCTCACATAGCCGGTATCGTAGATGCCGAAGCGCCCGGCCCGGCCCGCGATCTGGCGGATCTCCGAGGTTTTTAAAGGGCGGGTCTTTCTGCCGTCAAATTTGTCCGTCTGGATGAAAACAATCCTTTTTACCGGAAGGTTCAGCCCCATGCCGATGGCGTCCGTGGAGACCACCACCTTCGTCTGATGGCCGGAAAAAAGGCGGATCTGCCGGCGGCGGATCTCCGGCGGCAGGCTTCCGTAGATCACGCTGGCGCGCATGCCGCCCCGCTCCAGCCGTCCCGCGATATCCAGAACGGCCCGTTTGGTGAACACGATCAGCGCGTCCCCCTCCTGCACGTCCTCCGGAAAACGGACGGGAATGTCCTCGCAGACCAGGGCGGTCTTGCGCTCATAGCGATGGATCTCATAAGTATCTTCGCAAAGGTCGATCAGGTGCGTGACCACCCGCTCAGCGGCGGGGCTCATGCACACATGGACCTCCGGCGCGCGGACGCCGAGAATGGCCCTGGTCCAGGAATGTCCCCGGTCCGGGTCGGCGATCATCTGCGCCTCATCGATCACGGCCACCTCATAGCTCTGGTCGATGTCCAGCATCTCCACGGTGGAGGAGGTGATGCGGCTGTTGTCCTCGTAGATCCGTTCCTCTCCCGTGAGCATGGTACAGGGTATGCCGGCGTCCTTGATCTTTTCATAGACCTCCAGCGCCAGCAGCCTGAGCGGCCCCAGATATACGCCGCTTTCCGCCTGGCGCAGACGCTCCAGCGCCTGATAGGTCTTTCCGCAGTTGGTCGGCCCCACATGCAGCACAAAATGCCGCTTCATCTGGCGGGTTTCCTGAAACTCCGTCTCCGGCCGGGCAGGGACCATGTCGAT
>DWUW01000373.1 GCA_019120525.1 Candidatus Eisenbergiella stercorigallinarum
GGCAACCAATTACAGAAATATTGAAGTAGAGTAATCAGGTATGCAGGGGAGGGGCAGCTCATCCGGGCTGTCCCTTCTGCAGTATTGGAAAGGGAGGAATGCATATGAAAAAAAGAAGAGCAAAATGGGGACTGATTTTCTGCCTGCCTTTTTTGATTACGTTTTTGGTTTTTCAGCTGTATCCGATTCTTTACAGCCTCTATCTGAGCTTTATGTTTCAGGAAAACAGCCGCACCTTCTATTTTACGGGCCTGGACAACTATAAAGACCTGATCCAGGATGACGTGTTCTGGAAGAGTGTGGCGAATACCTGGAAGATCTGGCTGCTCAACTTTATCCCACAGCTGGTATCATCGCTGCTTCTGGCTATTTTGCTGACCCAGTACAAAATCAAAGGGGCGACTTTTTTCAGAGGGGTGTTCTATCTGCCCAACCTGATCACGGCAGCTTCCATCGGCGTTCTGTTCCTGGCTCTGTTTGACTGGCAGACCGGAAGCGTGAACAACGCGCTGACGGGACTGGGGATCCTGAAGGAAAAGGTAAACTGGATGAGCAGCCCTGTATTTGCCCAGCTCATTGTGAGTTTTATCCAGTGGCTGATGTGGTTTGGCTATTCCTCGATCCTTCTCACAGCCGGGATCGCGTCTATTTCAGAGGATATCATAGACGCTTCTGTGGTTGACGGGGCCAACGCCTGGAACCGTCTGACCAGGATCACACTGCCCCTTTTGAAGCCTACGATCCTGTATGTCCTTGTCACATCGCTGATCGGCGGCATGCAGATCTTTGATATCCCGATGACGCTGACCAAGGGTTCCGGAGAGCCCGCGAAATCGCTGATGACCATGGTGCTGTATCTTTACAATATGGCGTTTAAGTATAATGACCTTCCTTATGGCGCGACCATTTCGTACGGCGTATTTATCATCATCATTATCTTTTCGGTCATCTTCTTCAAGGTTCTTTACGGAAGGGAGGATAAGGTATGAAAAAAATCAGAATTTCCCATATACTGATCTATATCCTGCTGATACTGCTTACATTGATCTGCGTGGTTCCTTTTTACATTATGATCATCAACGCCACGCATAGTACGAATGAGCTTTATACGGGGCTGAGCGTCCTGCCGGGAAGCCATCTGATGGAAAACATCAAAAATATGAATGAAAGAGTCAACATGCTTCAGGGCTTTTTCAACAGTTTCCTGATCTCTGTTTGCTCGACCGCGCTGTCCATTTATTTTGGGACCATGACGGCTTACGGGCTTTTTGAATATCGGTTTAAGCTGAGAAAACTGATCTATGTGGTCCTGATGATCTCGCTGATGGTTCCGGGACAGCTTGGGATCATCGGGCTGTTCAAGCTCTGCAACAGCTTAGGCCTGCTGAATACCTACTGGCCGATCATTCTGCCTAGCTTCGCGAACGCGACGACGATCTTTTTTGTCATGCAGTATCTGGAGTCCTCCATGAGTGAAGAGCTCCTGGATTCCGCCAGGATAGACGGGGCAGGAGAAGTACGGATCTTCCATTCCTTTGTGCTTCCCCTTTCCAAACCGGCACTGTCCACCATGTGTATTTTCAACTTCGTTTCCTACTGGAATAATTTCTTCACTCCGATGATCCTTCTGTTCGACGACGACAAGTTTACGGTCCCGCTGCTCATCAACAATATGAACAGCGGCATGCTTCAGGATCTTGGAGCAAAATATGCGGCGATAGCTGTATCCATTGTCCCGATCATTGTGGTATACTGCTTCATATCAAAATCACTCACCAAAGGGATGATGGCGGGAGCGATCAAGAGCTGAAGGAGAATGGAAAGTGGAAGAGAACAGGAGATTTCCGGAAAATTTTGTCTGGGGAGCGGCAAGTTCAGCCTATCAGGCGGAGGGAGCATACAGGGCGGATGGAAAGGGCCTGTCAGTATGGGATGTCTATACCCATGAGCCGGGACATATCTTTAACGGGGATACCGGGGATGTGGCATGCGACCAATATGAGAAATTTGATACGGATCTGACGATCATGAAGGAGCTGGGGCTGCAGGCATACCGGTTTTCCATCAACTGGCCGAGAGTGATTCCGGACGGCTGCGGGCAGGTGAATGAGAAGGGGCTTGATTTTTATGACCGGATGGTGGAGCGGCTGCTTGAAAACGACATTATTCCCTACATTACGCTTTTTCATTGGGAGCTTCCTTATGGGCTGTATCTGAAGGGAGGATGGCTGAACCGGGATATTGTCCAATATTTTGCGGAATATGTATCAGTTGTGATCCGCAGGCTCTCGGACAGGGTGCGCTTCTGGATCACGGAAAATGAGCCGCAGTGCTACATTGGGGCGGCACTGCATGGAGGCGGCCATGCGCCGGGGCTGAAGGTTGGGGAAAAGGATATTTTCCTGGCGGCGCATCATTCCCTCCTGGCGCATGGCAGCGCTGTGGAGGTGATCCGGGAAACGGCAAAGACGGCCTCGGTGATCGGATACGCGCCGGCTTCCTGGCATCTGTGGTCCCCGGTAAGCGACTTGCCGGAGGATATCGAGGCATGCAGAAGGGAAACCTTCCGGGCGGGGGATGACCCGGTCGGCGCCACCTCCTGGTGGCTGGATCCCGTGATCCTGGGGCGGTATCCGGAAACGGCAGGATATCCATATGAAAAGTATCTTCCGGAAATACGTCCGGAGGATATGAAGATGATATCCCAGCCCATTGATTTTATCGGGATGAACGTATATCAGACATACCGGGGGAAGGCTGACGGAGAGGGAAACTGCGTGACGGTAAAAGCCCTGCCCGGAGCGGCGCAGACAAATGCCGGATGGCCGGTAACGCCGGAAGCTCTGTACTGGGGACCCAGGTTTTACTGGGAAAGATATCATAAGAAGCTGTATATTACGGAAAACGGGCTTTCCAATCAGGACTGGGTGAGCCTGGACGGAAAAGTACATGACCCGCAGAGGATCGATTTCCTGCGTCGTTATCTCCGGAAGCTGCGGGAGGCGGTGCGGGAAGGAATCCCGGTGGAGGGGTATTTCCATTGGGCGCTGACGGATAATTTTGAGTGGGCGTCGGGATATTCCAACCGGTTCGGGCTGGTATATACGGATTTTGCCAGCCAGGAGCGGATCATAAAGGATTCCGGGCAGTGGTACAGCAGGGTGATAAGCAGCAACGGGGAAATCATATAAAAATCATGGAGAGGTGAAGGTTATGAACCCAATTTTACCAGGTCGTTATTATATACCGGACGCGGAGGCCAGATCAGATGAGGATGGAAACGTTTATCTGTATGGTTCAAAGGATATGGCGGATGATGACGACTACTGCAGTTATGAATATCAGGTTTTTTCTTCCAAAGACCTGAAAAACTGGAAGGTGAGCGATATCAGCTTTTCAACGGACTGGCTGAAGGAGAAAACGAAAGAACGTCTGTATGCCCCTGACTGCATCAAAAAAGACGGGATGTACTACCTGCTTTACTGCCTCGCGGACGGGACGGAGGGAATCGCGGAAAGCAGCAGGCCGGAAGGGCCGTTTTGTGATAAGGGGACGATTCCCGGCATCCACGGTATCGATCCTTCTGCGATCGTGGAGGAGGACGGGGTCTACTACTTCTGGGGCCAGATGTCCCTGAAAGGGGCAAAGCTGGATCCGGAGGCCTGCCGCATTGAGGAAGATACTCTGACGGAAGGGATCCTTACACAGGATAGGGATGGTTTTCATGAGGGATCTTCGATCCGGAGGATCGGCGACAAATATTATCTGGTCTATACGGATATTTCAAGGGGAAGGGCGACCTGCCTCAGCTACGCGATAAGCGATTCCCCGTTTGGGCCATATGAAAAGAAGGGGATCATCATTGATAATACGGGCTGCGACCCTTCCTCCTGGAATAATCACGGCTCTATTGAAAAGATAGGGGACAGCTATTATGTTTTCTATCATCGTTCCACCCATAACAGCGAATACAGCAGGCACGTCTGTGCGGAACCGATCCAGATCCATGAGGACGGAACGATAGACGAAGTGGAAATGACCTCCCAGGGGACGGAAGGCCCGATCGAATGTACGCGGAGACTGGAAGCGTCCGCTTTCTGCCTGATCCATGGAGAGGCTTTCCTGCGGGATTTTTCATCAGCGGAGGAATCCTATGAATTTCTGACCAACATCCACGACGGAGACGGCGCGTATATCAAATATTATCAGTTCGACAAAGAAGTCGCCCGCTTCTGCGTCTCTGCGGCAAATGCCGGAGCGGATGCCGGCATCCGGGTGCGCCTGGACGGTGCGCAGGGAGAGGTGATCGCGACGGTTTGCGTGGGAAGAACGGAAGGAAATTATGATTTCCGGACATTCAGCGCTCCTGTCTGCGGGAAGCTGTCCGGCAAACATGCCGTGTATCTGGAATTTTTCGGAAAGAGCGGAAAACTGATGAATCTGAAGGAGCTGTATTTTATCTGATCGGAGATATCTTCGGTGAGATACCGTAGCAGGCGGATCACAGCGAAAGGCTGCCGGGTCTGCATGAAGGCAGAAAAGGTTTGAGGAAAAGCATGAAAAGTGAGATGGGGGAAGAAATCAGGGCCGACTTGAAATGTTCTTTCGGCCTGCATGCGGATTCTGCCACGCCGGTTTCCGGCGGCTGGCTGAACCGGAAGTGGAAGCTTGTCTGCGACGGAAAGGCCTGGCTGGTCAAGCAGTACAGCAGAAAGCGGTTTAATCAGAAGCAGCTTGACTGGACCGAGCAGTCCATGCAGCGCCAGCTGATTGCGAAGAAAGAGGGCGTGCCCTGTCCTGTCCGCTTTCTTTTCAGGGGAAAGTCCTGCGTTCGCTGCCGGACGGCACGGTCTACATGGTTATGGAATTCTGTCCGGGCGTGATGCTGGATCACAATACCGTTACGACAGATCAGATGTATTCGCTGGGAACAGCCTGCGGGCAGATCCACCGGACCTTCTCCGCCCTGCCGCCGCAGGGCGTGCGGGCCTATCCTCTGGACAGGAAAGCTGCTCTGCGCGAGCTGTGGGAGCATTACCGGACGCAGATGGCGGAATGTGAGAAGGCGGCTGAGAAGGGCGGCCATGCAGGCCCGTCGGATTTTGCGGATTCATCGGAGGGATTATCCGCGGAAGTTTCTCAGGAATCCTTCGCGGAATATTTCCCGGAATTATTCCCGGAATTATTCCGTGCGCTGGAGCGGGAGCGGAGAATTTTGGAACAGCTTCCCGCTGATTTTTTTGACCGCATGGAAACGGGGATCGGACACGAGGATTTCACGCCGGATAACATGCTCTTTTCCGGAAATGAGGTATCTGCCATCCTGGATTTTGACCGCAGCCAGTACGGCTACTGCCTGCATGATGTGGGGCGGGCGATTCTGTCCTTTGCCCTGAAGGATGGGGAACTGGACCGGAAAAAGGCGTATGCTTTTCTGGAGGGGTATGGGGAGTGGATGGCTTTTGTGAGAAGCGGAGGAACGGGTACAAAAGCAGGCGGAACAGCCGGAACTTCTGCGGGAGCAGGGCGGTCTTCGGACTGGCTGGAGCGGACGCTTTCGGATGCGCTGATGCTCACCTGGTGCCTGGAAGCGCCATGGTGGGTGAAAAAAGGCGTGTTCGCGGGAGCGAGCGTGAAGCCGGCGAGGTTCCTGGAAGAGATTCTTTGGGTGGGGGAGTGGTGGAGGGAATGAGAACATCAGAATAGCGGGCTGAAAAAGAGACGGGGCAGGAAATTTTCCAAGGGAGAATCTTTGGAAAAATTTCCTGCCTCTGATTCTAATATAGAAGTTATATTTATAATATAGATTTGGATTATAATATCAATGATATATATTGACAAATACATCAAGGGAGAGTATTGTATAAATATCAGAACAATTTGTATCATGTCTTCTGTAAAGGAAGTGGATTGAAAAATAAGCTAGATTTGGATGAGATGGCAGGGGTATGACATAAAAATTGGTCATACCTCTCAGTCTATCAGGCAAAAGTGAACGCAACAGTGAAGAGAGAAAAAGAATGAAAGAATACGTTTCCCA
>DWUW01000374.1 GCA_019120525.1 Candidatus Eisenbergiella stercorigallinarum
CAAAATTTAATATTTTCATTCACGGCCCTCTCCTTCCTATTTCCGTTTGTCGGGATATGGATTGCCCCTTTTTACTCTGCCAGCTTCCGGAACAGATCATTGAACAGGTTATCTCTTTCAATATGATAGACATAACGGATCATATGCCTGCGCGGATCAAAGCTGTAATGATGGTCGTACTGCACGATCGGGCTTGGCGCAAGCCGATCCTGCATGAAGCTTTCATCCAGCAGCCAACCGACCGCGGTAACATCCCAGATTGCCCTGGTCCAGCAACGGTTTTTGTTCCCTTTCGCCCCTTCGATCTCCGCCAGGTCCACCAGATAGTCGCAGAGCCTGTTCTTCCCCCTCAGAAACATCTCCAGTTCTCCGGCACAGGTGGTAAACGCGGAAACCACCCCCATGCAGGGAAGCTGTACCATAGCCGCTCCACTGCCAAATACAACTCTGCCCGCAGCCACATCCTGCATCAGATTGAATTCATAATTATCCGGCCACTCATAAGAATTTCCTCCAAGCCAGACCAGAACGATCCGGTCCACGATTTCAGGATTCATCAGGATCGCGGATGCCACATTCGTGATCGCGCCCAGAGCTACCACATACAACGGCTTATCCGGCGTGTACTGCATGGCCAGTCCGGCAAGATGCTCCGAAGCCTCTGAGCGGACTGGCTCGGTCTCACACGGCAGATAGGATGTGGAGCCTCTATAAACCACATTTCCATATTCCTCCTCTTTTCCCATGAGGTCCAGGATATGGTGGATTTCCTGAAAGCTCTTCTCCATGCCGTCCGCAGGCCCTTCCGATTTTTCATTATGAAAAGGCGCTGCATAAACAGCCTTCAGATTCAGCTGATCCGCCGACTTGACCAGATATGCCAGAGCAAACTGATCGTCGATCTCGTTGTAGGTATCCGTATCCAGCACCACGTCCGCCCTGCCTTCCGGCCTGCGCAGACGTGCCAGCATCTGTAACTGTTTCGATTCGTTCATTGTGTTTCTTTCCCCTTTCTCTGCTGCACAGGATCCGGGGACACCGGAATCCCCGGTTTATTTCACGGATCACTCCGGCTACTCCGCCCGTTCTCCCAGATAATAGAATCCCTTATACTCTTTGAGCCTGACCGGCACGATCTTCCCGATCAGGGAAGCGTCCCCCGGGAAATGGACCAGCGTATTGTTGGAAAGCCGTCCGGTCACGAGGCTGGCGTCGTGTTCGTTCCTCTCCTCCACCAGGGCGTCCATGGTCTTTCCTGCCAGGAGCTTCACCTGTCCTCTCGCCGTCTCCTGCACGGCCGCGAGCACCCGGTCAAAGCCCGCGTGCGCCACGTCCTCCGGCACCTGGTTTTCCATGGAAGCGGCCGGCGTCCCGGTGCGTTTGGAGTAGAGGAAGGTAAAGGCATTGTCAAAGCGCACGCGGCGGATCACGTCGATGGTCTCGTCCACATCCTCCGGGGTCTCTCCCGGAAAGCCCACAATGATGTCCGTGGTCAGGGCGATGTCCGGGATGGCGGCGCGGATCCGTTCCACCAGCTCAAGGTACTGCTCCTTCGTATAGCGCCGGTTCATGGCCGTGAGGATGCGGGTGGAGCCGGACTGGAGCGGCAGGTGCAGGTGGCGGCAGATCTTGTCGGAGGAAGCCATCACCTGAATCAGCTCGTCAGAGAGATCCTTGGGATGGGAGGTCATGAACCGCACGCGTTTTATGCCGTCGATCTTTACCACCTCGGAAAGAAGTTCGGCAAAGCTTATGGGCTGCTCCAGATTCTTCCCGTAGGAGTTCACGTTCTGCCCAAGCAGCATCACCTCCACCACGCCGTCCGCCGCGAGGCGCTCGATCTCCCGCAGGATGTCCTGCGGCTTTCTGCTGCGCTCGCGGCCCCGCACATAGGGAACGATGCAGTAGCTGCAGAAATTGTTGCAGCCGAACATGATGTTGACGCCGGATTTGAAGGGATATTTTCTCTCTACGGGAAGATCCTCCACGATCCGGTCCGTCCCCTGCCAGATGTCCACGATCATGCCGTCCTGCTCCAATACAGCGTCTAAAAGCTCGGCAAACTTGTAGATGTTATGGGTTCCGAAGATGAGATCCACGAAACGGTAGCTCTTCTGGATCTTTTCAATGGTGCCTGGCTCCTGCATCATGCAGCCGCACAGCGCCACCTTCATCCCGGAATTTTTCTTTTTCAGGCCGTTTAAGCGTCCCAGCCGTCCATATACCCGCTGGTCGGCGTTGTCACGGACGGTACAGGTATTATAGATGTCAAAATCGGCTTCCTCGCTCTCCGTCAGCACATATCCCGCCTGCTCCAGAATGCCGGAAAGCTTTTCGGAATCCCTGGCGTTCATCTGGCAGCCGAAGGTGGTGACGCAGGCGGTCAGCGGCCTGCCAAGCCTCTGTGCCTCTTTTTGCACATGGATCCGGCATTTTTTCAGAAAATAGTATTGCCGAAGCGGCTCCTCCTCCGGCGCCGGCTGTGATAAGTCGATGGAAGCAAGAAGTGTTTCCAGTTTTTCGTCCGTCATTCGTACCTGTCCCTTTCCGTTATTTTATCCCCTCGGCATACAGGGAAACGATGTTGAGAAGGATCTTCACCGTCGTTTCCATGGACTCGATGCAGGCATACTCAAACTTGCCGTGGCAGTTCTGGCCTCCCGTGCACAGGTTGGGGCAGGGAAGTCCCATAAAGGACAGTCTCGCGCCGTCCGTGCCGCCGCGGATGGGGATGATCTGAGGGGAGACCTCCTCCATTTCCATGGCCTTTACCGCGTTGTCGATCAGATGGGCATTCTCCGGCAGGATCTTTTCCTTCATGTTGTAGTAGCTGTCCTTCATGTCCACCGCAATGGTGCCGTCGCCGTATTTCGCGTTCAGGAAATCTGCCGCTTTTTGGAAAAACGCCTTCTTTTCCTCAAATTTCTCCCTGTCATGGTCCCGGATGATATAATCCACATCCACATGCTCCACATTGCCCTGGATCGTGCCGGGGTGATAGAAGCCCTCATAGCCTTCCGTCGCCTCCGGGGCCTCATGGGCCGGGAGCAGGGCCTGGAATTCCTGCGCCAGCAGGATGGCGTTTCTCATCTTCCCCTTCGCGCTTCCGGGATGGACGCTGCAGCCATTCACATGAAGGGCCACATCCGCGGCGTTGAAATTTTCATATTCCAGCTCGCCCAGCGCGCCGCCATCCACGGTGTAGGCATAATCCGCCCCGAACCCTTCCACGTCGAAGTGGTCCACGCCGCCGCCCACCTCTTCATCGGGCGTAAAGCCGATGCGTACGGTTCCGTGCGCAATCTCCGGATGGGCCAGCAGATATTCCGCCATGGCCATGATCTCCGCCACACCGGCCTTATCGTCCGCCCCAAGGAGCGTGGTTCCGTCCGTGACGATCAGGCTCTTTCCCACGTAACCGGCAAGCTCCGGATTTTCATCCGCCTTCAGTACGATGGAAAGCGCCTCATTTAAAATAATGTCTCCGCCCGGATAGTTTTCCACGATCCGGGGCTTCACATCCTTGCCGCTGATTGCCATGGAGGTGTCCATGTGGGCGATGAAGCCGAGCACGGGGGCGGTCTTTCCCTCCTTCAGGGTGGAGGGAAGCGTGGCGTACACATAGCCGAACTGTTCATCGAATTTCACATCGGAAGCCCCCATTTCCTGAAGCTCCTTCGCAAGGAGCCTTCCCAGGTCCTTCTGCTTCTTTGTGCTGGGAAAGGTGTCGCTGGGAGACCAGGACTGGGTGTCGATCTTTACATATCTCAAAAATTTTTCTACAACGCTGCTCATGTTTTTGTCTCTCCTTTTTCAGCCTATCTCATTCAGATCCATTGATCCAGGACGGCGCGCCCTCCTGTTCTCTCACGGCCGGATCTGTCCGTTCCCGCGGATCACATATTTGTAGGAGGTCAGCTCCCTTAAGCCCATGGGGCCTCTGGCATGCAGCTTCTGGGTGCTGATGCCGATTTCCGCGCCGAAGCCGAATTCAAAGCCGTCGGTAAACCGGGTGGAGGCGTTCACATAGACGCAGGCGGAATCCACCTCGTTCAGGAAACGCTCCGCGCGCTCCGCGTCCTCCGTGAGGATGGCGTCGGAATGGCCGGTGCTGTAATGGTTGATATGGCGGATGGCCTCCTCCAGGCTATCCACCGTCTTGATGGAAAGGATGTAATCCAGATACTCGGTCCCGAAATCCTCCTCCGTCGCCGCTCCCATATCCGGTACCGCTTCCCTGGCGCGGCTGTCCCCGCGAAGCTCCACGCTCTTCTCCTGGAGCGCCTGCGCCAGCGCGGGAAGGAAGCGTTCCCTTACGGCTTCATGGACCACCAGGGATTCGCAGGCGTTGCAGACGCCGATCCGCTGGGTTTTAGCATTGAGGATGATGGGAATGGCTTTCGTCAGATCCGCGTATTCATCCACGTAAATGTGGCAGTTCCCCGTCCCCGTCTCGATGACGGGCACTGTGCTTTGCTCCACCACCGCGCGGATGAGCCCTGCACCGCCGCGGGGGATCAGCACGTCCACATATTCATTCATACGCATGAACTGCGCTGTCACCGCCCGGTTGGTATCGGTGATGAGCTGGACGGCATCCGGGTTTATCCCGCATTTCTCCAGAGAGGATCGGATGCTCTCCGCGATCGCCAGATTGGAGGAAAGGGCGTCGCTTCCTCCCTTCAGGATACAGGCGTTTCCCGCCTTGAAGCACAGCGCGAAGGCATCCGCCGTCACGTTGGGCCTGGATTCGTAGATGATGCCGATCACGCCGAGGGGAACCCGGCGTTTTTCGATCTTCAGCCCGTTGGGGCGGGTGAAGCTGTCCAGAACCTCTCCCACCGGATCCGGAAGGGCGCTCACCTGTCTGAGTCCTTCCGCCATGGCCTGTATCCGCCCCTCCGTAAGCCGCAGCCGGTCCACCAGGCCGGGGTGCATCCCCTTTGCCTCTCCGTCCGCCACATCCTTCGCGTTCGCTTCGAGGATCCGGCCCGCGTCGCAAACCAGCCCCTCCGCCGCCGCAAGAAGCGCCCGGTTCTTTGTTTCCTCCGGCATGCAGGCCAGATCATACTTCACCGCC
>DWUW01000375.1 GCA_019120525.1 Candidatus Eisenbergiella stercorigallinarum
CCTGCTGTTGGAGATCCGGATAACGGAATTGCGGCCGGAACTCCCTTTGAGGATATTCCGGAGAGCTGGGTCTGCCCTCTGTGCGGCGTCGGCAAGGATCAGTTTTCGGTAACGGAATAAAGAATGGAATAAAGAATAAAAAACTCTTTTTCAGGAGAAAGGGGCGGAGGATATGCTGTACTGGCAGTATCCTCCGTCCCTTTTGCAATCGGTGGGCCCGGCCGGGGGGACGCGGCGGATAGCAGGAACACTGCGGCGGTTTTGGCATAGGATAAAAAGAAAGCTTCTGTGCGGAACAATTCCGGAAAGGAAAGCGTATGTGGAAGGGGATCGATGTCAGCGACAATCAGGGAAGGATCGACTGGAAAAAGGTGAAGGAGGCGGGATGTCAGTTTGCCGTCTTAAGGAGCGTACGCCGTTCCGGCCGGCCGGACCGGCAGTTTGGGGCAAATGTATCAGGCTGCAGGGAAAACGGAATTCCTTTTGAGGTGTATAAATATACCTATGCGGCCGTCCCCTCCCAGGCTGTTGAAGAAGCGGAGCAGGTCGCGGGGCTTCTGGCGGAATACGGGCTCTCCTGCCGGGTATGGTGGGATGTGGAGGACAGGTCGTTAAAGGGGCTGGGCGAAGGCGTCCTTACGGGACTGATCCGATCCGCCCAAAATACCCTGGAGGGAGAGGGGCTGGAGTTTGGCGTTTACACAGGCCTGGATTTTTATGAAAGCGGATTTTTCCGTGCTTCAGCCATTGACTGCCCATACTGGATCGCGCGCTATCCATCCAGCGCCTACTATGAGTTCGGGCAGGAGCCTCCCGCAGAGACATTCCGCCCGAAGATCGGGGAAGAGCTGGCGGCATGGCAGTACACGGGAAAAGGGCGGATTGGCGGCATAGAAGGGAATGTGGATCTGGATGTCTGCTACGCGCCGTTCTGGGAAACAGGGCGGGAAGAGGGGACGATCTGGTGCTTTTCCATCGCGGATGTATGGACGGAAGCTCTGGCGAGGACCGCCGCGGCGGTCTATCCGGCCTGCAAGGTACACCGGGCGGAAATCCTGGACGCGGGAGGAATTGAGATCTGGGTGGTTTCCGCTGCGGATGTATGGACCCGCGCGCAGGCGGAAGAGGCCGGAAGGAGATTCGGGGCGCTCGGCATCGCCGGCGTGGTGCATAACATCCGGGTGCTGGCGTAGCGTTAAAGAGACGGGGGGAACGTTCTCCCGCCTTGCCGCAAAGCCCTGAAATCCGCGTTGTATTTCGTGTTGCATTTTGCCTGTTTTCATCCCTTTTATTCTGAGCCAGGACAGAAAAGAAAAAGCCGATAACCCGCGCAGTTATCAGCTTTTTCCGTGTTTATCGCTCTTTAAAGATGAACAGGAGCAGTAGGAATCGAACCCACATCGATGGTTTTGGAGACCACTGTTCTACCTTTGAACTATGCTCCTATTGTGGCTCTGACCGAACCGACGAATCATATTATAGCAAGCTTTTGTGACAAAAGCAAGTATTTTTTTGCAAAAAAAGAGGCGCCGCTGTTACTATTCAGCAAGGTCTGCGCATTTACTGCGCAGACCGTACGAAAACGCACAGGAAGGAAGCATCCGGCCCATCGCGAAGCGATTGGAATGTAAAATTTTTAAAAACCCTATGTTAAGACGGACTTTTATAGTAGAATAGACGGAAGAAAGGAAAAGAACAAAAAGGAAGACGGCCGCAGACCGGATGGGTCGGCGGGTACGGGAAGGATCGTTCATGAAGATACGGGTGATTGCCAGTGATTTTGACGGCACAATATTGAAGGACGGCGCGCAGGAGGTGGACAGCGGCTATTTCCCGCTGATCCGTGCCCTGAAGGAAAGAGGGATCTTCTTTATCGCGGCGAGCGGAAGGCAGTACGGAAATTTGAGAAGATTGCTCAAACCGGTAGCGGACGAGATCGGTTATATCTGTGAAAACGGGGCGCTGATCGCACAGGGGGACAGAGTGCTGTGCCAGAGGGAAATTGACAGGCGTCTGGTATTTTCCCTGATCGAGGACGCGAAGAAGGTGGAGGGAGCGCGGATGCTTGTTTCCTGCGCGGAAGCTTCCTGTGTGCTGCCCGAAGATCCCGGATTCATTACGCTTCTGAGAGAACGGGTAAAAAATACGGTAAAGGTTTACGGATCGTTTCAGCAGATAACGGAGCCAATCATCAAAATGGCGCTGTATTGGCCGGAAGGGATCCCGGAATTGTGGGAAGAATGGTTTCAGGAGAAATACGGAAGGACGCTGAATGTGGCGGACGGAGGAGGGGGCTGGCTGGATTTTACCGGCCGCGATGTGGACAAGGGGAGCGCGCTCTCCTGGCTCGCCGCAAGGCAGGGCTTTGAACTGGAAGAGGTGCTGAGCTTCGGCGACAGCGGAAACGATATCGGTATGCTGCGCGCCGCGGGGCTGAGTTATGCGATGAATACGGCGAAGCCGGAGGTAAAGGCCTGCGCGGACAGGGAGTGCGCGCTGGTAAGCGACGTCCTGAGGGCGGTCCTTGACGGGACCGGAAGAAGCCGGGAACAGGGGCGGATCGGAGGATCCGGATACACACAGCAGACAAGAAAGGCGGAGAAAGAATGAAAACAGTGATTAAAGGTTATCCCCATCTCCTGCATGGAGGAGACTATAATCCGGAGCAGTGGCTGGACTGCCCGGAGGTACTTGAGGAAGATGTCCGGCTGATGAAGGAGGCTCATATTAACTGCGTTTCCCTGGGAATTTTTTCCTGGGCGAAGCTGGAGCCTGTGGAGGGGGAATACCATTTCGGCTGGCTGAGGAAGATCATTGACAGGTTATATGAAAACGGTATTTATACCGTGCTTGCGACGCCCAGCGGCGCGATGCCCCAGTGGCTGATGCAGCATTATGACGAGGTGCGTCAGGTTGGGCCTGACGGTGTGAGGAACCTTCCCGGACGGAGGCACAATTTCTGCCCGACATCTCCCCTGATGCGGCGGAAGGTAAAGAAGATCGACAGGGAGCTTTCCCGACGGTTTGGGGACCATCCGGGCGTGATCCTGTGGCACATTTCCAACGAATACGGCGGAAACCGGCTGGAAGGGGAATGCCATTGTGAGCTGTGCCAGGAGGCTTTCCGGGAGTGGCTGCAGAAAAAATATAAAACCCTGGACAATCTGAACCATGCCTGGTGGACCTCCTTCTGGAGCCATACCTATACTTCCTGGGATCAGATCCACAGTCCCGCTCCCCATGGGGAAATTGGCCTGCACGGACTGAATCTGGACTGGAAACGTTTTGTGAGCGGACAGATGCAGGATTTCTGCGCTGCGGAGATCCGCGCGGTCCGCAAGTACAGCGATAAACCGGTCACCATCAATATGATGGAATTTTTCCGCCCGCTTGATTATTTCAGGTTCGCGGGACAGCTGGATATCGTTTCCTGGGATTCTTATCCGCAGTGGCACAGGGATCCGGACGACAGGCAGACTGCCATGCGCGCGGCGGCCTGCCATACGCTGATGAGGAGCCTGAAGAAAGCGCCGTTCCTTCTGATGGAAAGCACGCCGTCTCTTGTGAACTGGAAGGATGTGAACACCCAGAAGCGTCCCGGCATGCACGAGCTGTCTTCCCTGCAGGCCGTGGCCTGCGGTTCTAACAGCGTACAGTATTTTCAGTGGAGAAAGAGCAGGGGCGGAGAAGAAAAGTTCCATGGAGCGGTGGTCGACCACAGAAACGGGAGCAATACCCGTGTGTTCCGGGAGGTTTCGGCGCTGGGGGAAAGGCTGGGGAAGATTTCCGACGCGGTCATGCCTACCTGCAATAAAGCGCGGGCGGCGATCCTGTTTGACTGGGAGAACTGGTGGGCTGTGGAGGATATCCAGGGACCAAGAAAAGGCATGGCTTATCTGGATACGGTGCTTTCGCATTTCCGGCCCTTCTGGGAGCTGGGGATCGAGGTGGACTTTATCAACGAAGAGGATTCCATGGAAGGCTATGCCCTGGTCTGCGCCCCTCTGGCCTATCTGTACCGGGAAGGCTATGCGGGACGGGTGAAGAAGTATGTGGAGGAGGGAGGCGTCTACCTGGCCACCTATTTTTCCGGCGTTGCAGATGAGAACGATCTGTGCTTTCTGGACAGACATCCTCTGGAGGAGGTCCTTGGCATCCGGACGGAGGAGATGGATGCAGTAAATGTGGAATCCCTTCCCAATACCATTTCTTTTGACGGAAAGAGCTGGAAGGTGGGACAGCTTCGTGAGGTCTCCCATGTGGTTGAGGATACGGAGAATCCTGTGGAGGTGCTTGCCGCTTATGAACAGGATTATTATCAGGGCTTCCCGGCGCTCACCCGGAAAAAATACGGAAAGGGAAGCGCGCTGTATCTGGCCTGTGAAGCGGAAGAGGGCTTCCTGAAGGCTCTGTATGGGCGGCTGACTGAGGAATGCCGGATCCAGGGGGAATTTACCGGAAGGCTTCCGCAGGGAGTTGTGGTCTCTAAAAGGGACGGGGAGAATCCGGTCTGGTTTTTGCAGAATTTCAATCGGACGGAGGAACGGGTGGAGCTTCCTTTTGCCTGCCATACCGTGGAGGATGGCAGGATCCTGGAAGGAAGCGTGACGCTTCGCCCTTATGAATGTCTGATCCTGACAGGCCTGTGAAGCGGATAGAAAGAGGATGGGAAGGAGAAAAAAACGGGCCGCAGTTTTGCGGCCCGCGCCTTACGGGATTCAGCCTTCCTGCAGCTTCCCGCGGGAGCATCTGATGTCCTTACGGCTATGGGAAAAGCAGCTTCTTTTTTCTTCCATGGAAAGCGGGCGGAACAGGGTCCTGCGTCCGATCCAGCAGACGATCCGGGTAGCGTAGATGCCGGCGAGGCTGCCTGCGGTATCAATGAAAACATCGCGCAGGGAGGGGCTCCTGCCGGGAACGAAGGACTGATGCCATTCATCCAGGCCGGCGAAGCCCATGCAGAACAGCCCGGCGCAAAGCACCAGCTTCCAGCCGCGCAGCCGGTAGACATACAGAGGGAAGGCGACCGTGACCGCAAGCAGGAAGTATTCCGTAACGTGGGCGGCTTTCCTGACATAATGTTCAAGCAGGCCGGCGTAGTGAAGGATCTGTTGCGTGTCCCAGCCCCTGTCAAAAAGGTCGTCGCACAGCTCAACCAGCTCCGTGGTGACGGCTCCGCTGAGATGGCCGGAGATATCGCCGTTCTGGGCGGAAAAGTTAAAGATGAGATACATCATCAGAATCGCCGGCAGGAAGGAAAGGGGCTTCAGCAGATAACGCAGCAGCTTTTTTATAAACAGCCGGAAATATTTCATAAATGTAAAACTCCAATCTGATTTTTCAGTAAAATCGTTTCTGTTTTCAGTGTTCCATGTTATCCTGCCTATCATACCACAAAAATTCTGAAAGAAAAGTGTAGAAATGATAAAAATATTCTTATTTTTTTATGCCGGAGGCAGACGCGGATCTTCCGGAAGGGATTGCCTGCGGCCGCGGAAAAGGAAGGGGATTTTTTGAACAGAAAGCTGACGGATTATGAACTGTTTATGATTGTTTTGGGAATCTTCGCCTTCGGAAGATGGATGCGGGAGAGAAGCGCCATGGAAATCCTGTTTCTGTGCGGCTTCTATCTGCTGCTTTTTGCGGCAGGGCGGATGGATCAGAGGGAGGGGAGGATTCCGGACCGGTATCTGTGGCTTGCGCTCCTGCTCGGCCTGCTGAGCCTGCCATTTTTCCCGGAAATCCCTTTATTCGCAAGGATCGTGGGAGGGCTTTCGGTCAGCGTGCCGCTTTTTGGGTGCTGTCTGATCCGGCGTGGGGCGTTTGGCGGAGGAGATATCAAGCTGATGGCGGGGTGCGGGTTTTTCCTGGGAACGGAGACGGTTCTCTGCGGTTTTGCGTGGGCTGTTTTCGCGGGAGCCGCCTTTGGGATAGGGGGACTTTTGACGGGGAGGGCGGGAAGGAAAGACCGGTTTCCTTTCGGGCCTTTTCTCTGCGCGGGAATGGCGCTGGCACTGGCGCAGAGGTTCCCGCGGATGTAAGGGAAGGATTCCTTTTTCCATATTTTTATGGTAGGATAGAAGAAAAGAAAATATGGCTGTCTGTGGCAACGGGATTGAAAAAGCCGTATTTTTCTGTATAATGGATACCTGGAACGGCCGCAAAAGCAGGGCGGGGCGGAATGCGCCGCGAAGCGTGCCTTTCCTTCATACCAGATAACAAACGGAGGAGCATCGATGGGAAACGTAAGGCGTATCTATGTGGAGAAAAAGGCTCCCTTTGCGGTAAAGGCGAAGGAGCTGAAGGGCGATCTGAAGAATTACCTGAATCTGAAAACGATCGAGGATGTCCGGATCTTCATCCGCTATGATGTGGAGCGCATCAGCGACGAGGTATTTGAACGGGCGTGCAGGACGGTCTTTTCAGAGCCGCCGGTGGACGAGCTGTACCGGGAGGAGATCGAGATTCCAGAAAACGCGCGTGTGTTTTCCGTGGAATATCTGCCGGGGCAGTTTGACCAGAGGGCGGATTCCGCGGTGCAGTGCGTGAAATTTTTAAATGAGGAAGAGGATCCCATCATCCGCACGGCGACCACCTATCTGATCACGGGAAGCCTCACCGATGAGGAATTTGCGCAGATCAAAGCCTACTGCATCAACCCGGTGGATTCCAGGGAAACGGGCATGGTGAAGCCGGATACGCTGGAAACCGTTTATGAGGAGCCTGCGGACGTGAAGGTGCTGGACGGTTTTGCACACCTTTCGGAGGCGGAGCTGAAGGCGCTGTACGATTCCCTGGGACTGGCGATGACCTTCCGGGATTTTCGGCACATCCAGAATTATTTTGCGGGCGAAGAGCACAGGGATCCGACCATGACGGAGATCCGTGTGCTGGATACCTACTGGTCCGACCACTGCCGCCATACCACCTTCTCCACGGAGCTGAAGAACGTGGCGTTTGAGGACGGCTATTACAGCGAGCCCATTAAGAGGGCCTATCAGAGCTATCTGGATACGAGAGAGGAGCTGTTCGCGGGAAGAAAGGACAAGTTTGTCTGCCTGATGGATCTGGCGCTTGCGGGCATGCGTAAGCTGAAGAAGGAAGGAAAGCTTGCGGACATGGAGGAATCCGAGGAGATCAACGCCTGCTCCGTCATCGTTCCGGTGGAGATGGATTACGGGAACGGCCCGGAGACGGAGGAGTGGCTGGTGTTCTTCAAGAATGAGACCCACAACCATCCTACGGAGATCGAGCCCTTCGGCGGCGCGGCCACCTGTCTGGGCGGCGCGATCCGCGACCCCCTTTCCGGGCGCGGCTATGTGTATCAGGCCATGCGCGTGACGGGCGCGGCGGATCCCACGGTTCCGGTGGCCGAGACCCTGAAGGGAAAGCTTCCCCAGAAAAAGCTGGTGCGCGGCGCGGCAAACGGCTATTCCTCCTATGGAAACCAGATCGGCCTTGCTACGGGCTACGTGAAGGAAATCTATCATCCCGACTATGTGGCAAAGCGCATGGAGATCGGCGCGGTGATGGGAGCGGCTCCCCGCAAGAACGTGGTGCGCGCTACCTCGGATCCGGGCGATATCATCATTCTGCTGGGCGGACGGACCGGAAGGGACGGCTGCGGCGGCGCGACCGGCTCCTCCAAGGTGCATACCGAGGCGAGTATCGAGACCTGCGGCGCGGAGGTACAGAAGGGAAATGCGCCCACGGAAAGAAAGATCCAGAGGCTGTTCCGCCGCGCGGAGGTGAGCCGGCTGATCAAGAAGTGCAACGACTTCGGCGCTGGCGGCGTATCCGTTGCCATTGGCGAGCTGGCGGATGGCCTGCGGGTGGATCTGGATAAGGTGCCCAAAAAGTACGCGGGCCTGGACGGCACGGAGCTTGCCATCTCCGAATCCCAGGAGAGAATGGCCGTGGTGGTGGACCCGAAGGATGTGGACG
>DWUW01000376.1 GCA_019120525.1 Candidatus Eisenbergiella stercorigallinarum
CGTATTTCTTCAGGATCCTTCCCACCACAGGCTCGCTCTGCCCGTTATGATAGGGATAGGCCGTGTCTATGTAGTTCACCCCGGACGCGATCGCCTTATCCAGCATCCGCTCCGCTTCCGCCTCATCGATCTTCCCGTCCGGCAGCGTGGGAAAACGCATACAGCCAAAGCCAAGAAGCGAGGTCTCGATCCCCAGTTTCTCCATTTTTCTTTTTTCCATAACCCTTCTCCTTCTTTCCCTTTTTATGCGCGAAGACAGACCCGTAAAAAGAACCGTCTTTTTTGAGACTCATTTATCACCAACTAACATTATAATGGATTCTTTCTTTTTTTTCTATCTTTTTATGTGGATATGAAAAACTTTTCATGCTATGATGGAATGCAATTCAGGCAATATCAAAGCAGGAACCATATCCGGCTGTCCCGGCCGCTTTGCCGCCGCGCGTACCGGCATATGGTCAATATGGAAAAGGAAAAAGAAATGGAACTTCAGTCGAATATCATTTTTCTTGTGGAGATCATCGGAACCGTCGCCTTCGCCTCCTCCGGGGCCATGGTAGCGGTCCGTAAAAAACTGGATCTGTTCGGCATCATCGTCCTGGGCGTAATCACCGCCGTGGGCGGAGGAATGCTGCGCGACCTGATGATCGGCAAGATCCCGCCCATCATGTTCCGCAATCCGGTCTATGTGTTCGCCGCCTTCCTGACAGTCCTGGTGCTCTTCATCCTGTTCCGCCTGCGTCCCGCCCTGCTTGGCGGAACCTATATGGAGGGTTATGAAAGGATCATGAACATCCTGGACGCCGTCGGCCTGGGCGCCTTTACCGTAGCGGGCATCGACACAGGCGTGGCTTCCGGCTACGGGAGCTATCATTTCCTCATCATCTTCCTTGGCGTCATCACAGGCATCGGCGGCGGCATCCTGCGGGACATCATGGCGGGGGAAACGCCCTTTGTCCTGAAAAAGCATATCTATGCCTGCGCTTCCATCGCGGGGGCCTGCCTGTATACCTTCTGCCTGGAATACACGGACTCCGACCTGCCCATGCTCCTCAGCGCCCTCCTGGTGGTTGCCATCCGGCTGCTCGCCAGCCATTACCGGTGGGATCTGCCGGGGATCAGGACTGACGATGAGTGAAGAATGCCGGAGCCCTTACAGACATCCGGCGTTCTCAGACAGCCATTCCCGGACAAGCGGGATACTGACTTTTGCAGCCTCCGCAATTTTCTCAACGCTCATTCCCATATCCGCAAGAGAACGCGACATCTCCTTCTTTGCTTTCGTTTCTCCCTCTAAGATACCTTCCCTGATTCCTTTCCTGATTCCTTCTTTGATTCCTTCTTGGATCCCTTCCTTGATTCCTTCCAGCTTTCCATCCTGGATCATTCCCTGAATTCCACGACACACGTTATAGCCTCCTTCCGTTGTCTGATATTCCGGCGTTCTGATTTTCTTCAGCTCCGGTGAGTGCGTCAGTTCTTCCAGTGCGTTCATCGCCGTTTCGGAAACGCTGCTGAAATGCTCCCGGTTGCCGAAAATAAATGCTCCGAGCCGCTCTTTGTTTTCAGCATGTTTCCGGAATCCGAACACCGTCCGCAGCTCTCCCGTATAGCTGCAGATTTCCTCATCGCTCATCCGGCAGACGTCAAGCAGATTCATCTCCACCTGCACCGCACATGGCGCTTCCGCCTCCGTTTCAAAAAGGTCCGACAGTCTCACCGGCCCGTCCCAGGGTTCCTCTCCCCAGTACACCACCAGCGTCACGCAGCGGACGATCCGGTCTGTCCTTAAAAACCTGCCGAGATATTCTCCGTCCGTGATGCCGGGCGGTCTGCGCCTTTTGCCCTTTTCCGCTTTCCATTCCGCCTCATGGCGTTCCCTGATGATCTGCATCTGACGGGCATAATTGACGAAATCCAGCTCCAGCACCCGATAGGGCATGGCATAATCGATTTCCGACTGGTTTTCTATGCCAAGAACAGCGAAGATTCTTTCGTTTCTGACGCCCTTCACCACATCCCGATACTGTACCAGCGTCGTTCCGCCGCCCTCCTTTGTCACTCTGATATAGGCAGTCTCCTTAATGTTCTCTTCATCCAGTTCCTCCGGCAGCACCGGCTGACCGGCCAGCAGCGTCCGGTTGAAAAGCTCGGCAAAGTTTTCGTTGTTTGCCTGAAACAGCAGGGTTGTGACAGAGTCCTTTTTCATGCCCTGTCCGGCAATCTTCCCATCGCTTCTGCTTTTTCTCCGTGACTTTTTTCCGTATGATGTCTTTCCGTCTTTTTTCACAGGCAGGCTCCTTTCCGTGCGATGTAAAAGCGCAAAAACGCTTTTTGTTCCGGCAGAAGCCATCGATTTCTCAGACACTCCTGCCGCTCACTGCAACAATGGTTATTGGGAAAAAAAGAATTCAGCATAGAGTTCTGAAAAACGTCAGAGAGGACAGGAGACACGCTGTCCTGACGAAAGCCGAACGGCTTTAAAAATAGAAATTTATGCTTACAGGCATTGTAGCACCTTTCGGGCATGGGGACAAGATAAATTTTTCTGACAAATTTTCAGATAAAAATTGGGGGTTACTTTTCACGAGGCAGAGGATCAGACGAAATGTTCCATGAATTTTTGCAGGAAAACATTCCGCAGAGTCTTCCATGGACCCTTCCTCCCATATACGGTTGAAAAATAAAAAGTTGGATCTGTAACCGTACAAAAATCCATTTTTTACGGATCCAATTCCGGAAAATGCTATTCTGAACCGTTTTTTTCATGGCGTGATACGGTTAAAAGCTTGAAAAATCTGTTCTTAACCGTACCGAATAGCCCAAAAGTACGGTTACAGATGAGAAAATCAGGTATTGAACCGTACTGATAACAAAATAGTGACAAAAAATACGGTTAAGACTCGGAAAATCCCCTTTTTAACCGTCAATTTAGACTTTTTGTACGGTTATACAATGTAGATTCTTACTTTTAAACCGTATCAGTAAAGTGTACGGCTTAAAAGCTGAAAATCTTATTTATAATCGTATCGAAATAATTTCCGGACGATTATTAAGCCTCAGACCGTCGTTTTAACCGTCCAAAAACCGCTCCGGTGCTTTCCTGCGGACGGATGGCAAAAGAACCACAGGCGGGTAGCAAGAGAATCTCATGCAGGCGGCAGACAAACCGCAGGCAGACGGCAGAAGAACACACAAGAATCGCAGACCGGCGGTGCAAAAAACACAGACAGGAGCAGAAGAACCTCAAACGGATGGCAAAAGCCTCACCCGCATGATACAATGATTGCGCACAGTACAACAGAGACACGGAAATTTCGCGTAAAAATTCCGGGAAAGGAATCAAAAGGAAATGGAAATCAGAGAGATCCTGACTGACAAAAAGAAATATCTTCCCCTGCTGCTCCTTGCCGATGAGCAGGAGGATATGATCGACCGCTATCTGGAACAGGGAACCATGTACGTGCTGGAGGAGGGCGGCGTGAAAGCCGAATGTGTGGTCACGGACGAGGGGGACGGCATTCTGGAAATCAAAAGCCTGGCTGTGGAACCGGATTTTCAGGGGCAGGGCTATGGAAAGGCGCTGATCCGCTTTCTTGCGGAAAAATACCGGATGCGGTACTCCATTCTGCAGGCGGGCACCGGCGACAGTCCCCTCACCGTTCCCTTTTATGAAGCCTGCGGCTTCCGGCGTTCCCACCGGATCCCGGATTTTTTTACGGAGCATTATGACCACCCGATCTTTGAGGGCGGCGTGCAGCTGAAGGATATGGTTTATCTGAGAAAGGAGCTTTGCCCCATGAAATCTGATCTTTCCACTCTCAAATCCGCGCCGGCCCGTCCGGCGCGCGGGACCGCCGCGGACGTACAGGCGGTCGTCACCAGCTTCAACCAGGCCTCCATGATCCTGGAGGCCGTGCAGTCCCTTTGCGCCCAGACAACGCCTCCGGCGGAGATCATCCTTGTGGACGACGGCTCCACGGACGCGGCTTCCCTCGCCGTTCTGGACAGGCTGGAAACCGATCCGTCCCTGCCCGTTCCCGTCAGGGTTCTGCGGCAGCCAAACGGCGGCGTATCCTCGGCAAGAAATACGGGAATCCGGAACGCGCGGACGCCCTTTGTGCTGGTGCTGGACGGGGACGACCGGCTGGAGCCCGCCTTTCTGGAAAAGGTCAGCGCGCTTCTGAGAAGCGATCCGTCCCTGGCGGCCGCGTCCTCATGGATGCAGACCTTCGGGGTGCTGGAGGCGCAGATCCGGCCCGCGGGCGGAACCATCGTTCCCTTCCTTTCCCGGAACTGCTGTCCCGCCACCCATATCCTCCGGCGCTCCTGCTGGGAAGCCTGCGGCGGATATGACGAAGCCATGCGTTCCGGTTTTGAGGACTGGGATTTCTTTCTGAGCATGCTGGAGACCGCGCCGGACGCCCATATCGGGATCGTTCCGGAACCTCTCATCGCCTACCGCACCGCGCCCGCCTCCTCCAACGTCCGGAGCATGGAAAAGCGGCTGGAGCTCATGCGGCACATCATAAGCAGACATCCGGATGCCTACCGGGAGCATCTGACCGATGCGCTTCTCGGCCTGGAGGCGGTCTCCATGTCCAGACTTTTCGGCTGGGAAAATGAAATGCTTCACGTCCTTCAGGAAGACCGGCCTCTCAGCGCTGTGTCCGAAGACTTTCTGCGAAGTCCCTCCTATGGGGACGGCGGGATGGCCGCCGCGGTGCGCATCGCAACCGCGCTTCCGTCCTGCGTTCAAAAGTCCTGACTGCCATCCGGTTTTCAGAAGCCCTGACCGCATCCGGTTTTCAGCGGCCCTGATCACCGTCCGGCGTCATGGAATGTCCTCCTGCCTTTCAATCCTCTCAGGAAAACAGCGCCCCGAACAGCGGCGACAGCACGATCATCACGCCGGAAAAGCAGAGGGAGGATACGGAAATGAGCGTGGCCCTCTGCCCGGCGGGCACCATTTCATTCAGCCGCACATCGGAGCGGACCTGCAGAAAATTGTCGCACAGCGCCGAAAGGAAGCCTCCCGCGATCATGACCGCCGGGACGGGCAGAAGGGCCGCGGCCACACAGCCGGCCACCGTCATGGCGGAAACCGCGAATACCCGTCCGTAGCTCCAGCCTTTGCAGCAAAGGATCAGCCTGGCTCCCGCTGCGCCGCCAAGCCCCATGAAAAACAGGGCAGGGCCCAGCAGCGCCTCCGGCAGTCCCTTTTGTGTGAGCCTGGCCTGCAGGAAGAAACGGAGCAGGGTCGCCGCCGCTCCCACCGCCGCGTTCAGAAGGATCAGCTCCATCGCCTTTCTGCTGTGAAGCAGGAAATGAACGCTTTCCCGGAAGCACTGAACGATCCTTTTCCAGGCTCCATTCTGCGGGCCGTTTTCCGTTCCTCCGCCTCCGTTTCGGATCTCTTCCCCTTCCGCCAGGGCGCATCCCGCCTCCCGCAGCCGCAGGACGCTCATCAGACACACCGCGCCCAGAGCGATATCCACAAGATAGGCTCTCCGATAGCCCAACGACAGCGCGACGCCCGCACAGAGCGTGGCGAGGGAGGAAAAAAAGGTATACAGCATCATATCCGTGGAGGAATACCCGTCGTATTCCGCCTCCCGGCCCTCCGCCTTCAGCGTCTCATAGGCCAGCGCCTCCCTCGTCCCTGACGCGAAATTATAACCGAAGGCGGAAAATATCATGGCGGGAAGCACCCCGGCCAGGGAATCGGAGACCAGCATGAGCAGGGCGGAAACGAGCGTCATGCACTGGCTGAGCACCATGGATCTTTTCCGTCCGAACACATCTGAGATCACCCCGGACGGCACCTCAAACAGAAGGCTCGCCACATGGAACACACTTTCCGCGAATCCGATCTCCACCAGGGAAAAGCCTCTTGCCGCGAGCAGCGCCACCCAGGAAGCCCCGGCGATCTGAAACGCGCCGAGCGAAGTGTTCAGATACAGCAGCCTGAGCTGCCTTCCGGCCTCAGACCATTTTCTTTTTCTTTTCTGTCTGATCGTAAGCATAAAAAAACTCCTTTTCCATTCTGTTTTTGTCAAACATCAAACACGACCTGAAAAGGAGATACTGCGCATTTTTGCATTTTCGTGATTTTATTTCCGTTTTCTGAAAATCACCGCGGAAAACCGGAGCCGGCTGACGCCGCGTTCACAGCGGCCCGGACAGAGCCGGACCGCCGCCGTTTTTCCGCATTTTCCCGAAAAAAGAGCGCACTATCCCCGTAAAAATGAAAAGCATCGCCTTTTTTCAGTTTTACGTTTTCATTTTTCCAGAACATAGTGAAGCTCTCCTGATTTTAACGCCGGGGGTATTATAGCACGCCGGAGCAGGGGCGGGCAAGGGCTTTCGCTCTATTTTGAACATTTCCATAATACATCCTCACTCCACCCGCAGCCTCTCCACCACAGAAAGCTTCCGGGCGGCCCGGCAGCTGGCGACGGGGATTGCGATCCCCAGAAGCACGAAGGCGGGCAGGAACAGAAAGACCGGCCAGACCGTAAAATGCCAGGTGAAGAACCAGATCAGGCTGCTGACCGCCCGGCCGGCGAAGGGGCCTGTCGCCACGAGCAGAAGAAGGGCGAGCGCCAGGGCTCCGCAGGTATAGAGGAGGCCCTCCAGGGCCAGCATGGTCTTCATCTGCCGTCCCGTCATGCCGATGGACTGGAGCACGGCAAGCTCCCTGCGCCTTGCCGTAATCCCGGTGAGAATGGCGTTGAAAAAATTCAGCACGCCAACCAGAGCCACGATGAAGCTCAGCGCTCCGCCCAGAAGCAGGAACATATTCCGGAAGCCGTCAAACTCCGCCGCATAGATGCCCTTGCTTTCATAGTCCAGCCAGGGGGCCGTATTTTCCGTGTAATCCTGCAGGAAGGCTTCCATGGAAGCGTCCGCCGCCTCATCCGTCATGTCGAAAGCGTAGTACATCACGCTGTCCGTACCCGTATCCCGGATGAAGGTCTGCGCGTTCAGCACAAACTCATCGCTACCATAATAACGGTAGCCAAGCGCCGTCGGAACCGTCACCAGAGCCGCCACCGTATACGCTGCATCCCGGTATTTCACCGCGCGGCCGGCATAGACGGCATTTTCCGGCACGTCCTCCAGGGAGCCGTAAATCTCGCCGGTATCCGGATTATAGTATTCATATTCCTCCACATACCGAAGGGTCACGGTGTCCCCCAGTCCGGCCCAGTGACTGTCCATGATGGGGTTTCCATAATCGTCTTCGCTGTATACGGCGGCAATATAATTTCCGCCCGGTTCATAGAGCGGAGACAGATCCCCTTCCAGCACGGTCAGATGATCCAGGGCAAAGGGCTCCATGCCGTAGAGCTGGGCGTCGTCCGCGATCCTTCCGTCCTGCGTTTTCTCCGCGAGGCGCACCAGATTATCCAGATTCTCCGGCGTACTCCGCCAGCCGTTTACGGTCCGGAAGTATTCCTCGCTGACAAACTCCTGAACGGAGGAGGTTCTTCCATAGACCCGGCCGCCGTCCGCGATCCCGCCCTGGGCCAGGACTGCGTCCACAGCCGTTTCGGGCAGGGCCATATCCTCGTTGAATATCTCTCCTGTCGCCTGAAGCTTGCCCGCGTCCGCCAGAATGAAATCGCTCGCCGTAAATTTGGCGATATACTTATCCATGTCAAAGCTGTTCACGAGGATCACCGTCACGGTAAACAACACCACCGCCAGAGAAAGGGACAGAATGGTCACCACCGTTTTCCCCCGGCTGCGGCCCAGATTGGCCCAGGCCATGGAAAGCAGGGAAACCCTTTTTCCGTTCCGGCCGCCGCCTTCTTCTCTGTCCGCCAGGTCCGCGGCCTGCTTTCTTCCCCTCCGGCCGCCGCCCGCCTTTCCCCTTTTCCGGTCAAAAGACGCGCCCTCCGTATAGCGCACGGCCTCCACCGGAGAAACCCGTCCCGCCATCCGGCCTGGCCGATAGCAGGAAATCAGAACGGTAAGCAGGGCGAAGATGCCAGAGCCCGCAAAAATCAGCGGATTCACCGAAACCAGAGAGACCACGCCGTCCAGCTTCTCCGCGACCACGGGGGTGAGGGCTCCGCCCAGAAGCCAGCCCAGGAAAAGGCCCAGAGGAATGCCGCACAGGGAAAGCGCCAGCGCCTGGAAGCGCACGATCCGCCGCAGCTGTCCCGGCGTGGTTCCGATGGTTTTTAACAGGCCGTAAAACCGGATGTCTCCCGCCGCCGATATCTGAAACACATTATAAATGATCAGATACCCGGTCAGCAGGATCAGAAGAAGGATCCCCACGATGAACAGAAGCGTCACCGGGTCCATCTGGCTGGAAAGCTGCGCTCCGGTATAACCCCAGTTGACGCCGGGGGCGACATAAGTGTCCGCATCGGAAGGATCCTCCGCCTGATAGCCCGCGTTTTTCGCAATCTGCTCCAGATCGGATTCGATGGACCAGGCGCCGTTTTTCAGCATCACGTCCAGGTTCCAGCTTCCCGTCATCTGATCCGATCCGGGCGGCGTCACGCCCGTCTCCCGCAGGATCTCCTCCAGACGGCTTTCCGGAATCAGGATGTGGTTGGCCACGACCGCCGTATCATACTCCCACCAGCCGCACAGGACAAAGCTCTGCGTGGTCTCATGTCCGTCCACCTCAAAGGTCACGGTAAATTCCGCCCCCACTTCCGGCTCCACGCCAAGAAGCTCCAGCACATGGGTATCCGTGGCCGCCTCCTTCGTCCCTTCTGCCGGAAGCCGTCCCTCCACCGGATCGCAGTACATCCAGTGCGCTTCCTTTTCATCTGAATAGCCAATCTCCACATGGGACTTGTGAAACGGCTCCTGTGTGGGCATGCCCAGGAAGCGCCGCAGCCCCCATTCCCGGATCAGTGGGTCTTCTTTCAGCTTTTCGAACTGCTCTTTCGTCAGATATTTGAAGCCTCCGTGGGAAAATCCTCCCGCCTGCCGGAAGTTGGACTGCTGAAAGCCATCGTTGATGGACATGGCGATGGTGAACAGCGACGTGAACAGCATCGCCGTAAGGGCGATCGCCAGAACCGCCACCAGATTTCTCGTCCGCCCGGCCAGAAGCGTGCGCATCCCCAGACGGCGTATACATTTTCGGTTCGCTACCTTCATACCTGCCTCCATTCCCGAATCAGAAATTTTCCGCTGTTACCGGGATTCCTTTCCGCTCACGATCCTTCCGTCCTCAATGCGGACGATCCGGTCCGCCATCTGCGCGATTTCTTCATTATGCGTGATCATCACCATGGTCTGAGAAAATTTCTGTCCGGCCACCTTCATCAGTCCCAGCACGTCCTGACTGGTCCGGGAGTCCAGGTTCCCGGTGGGCTCGTCCGCAAGAAGGATGGCGGGCTTTGCCGCCAGCGCCCGCGCGATGGCCACACGCTGCTGCTGGCCTCCGGACAGCTGATTCGGCCGGCTGTTCTGCTTTTTTTCAAGCCCCAGGGCGGTGATGACCTCCCGCAGATACTCCCGGTCCGGCCGCCGCCCGTCCAGCTCCAGGGGCAGGACGATATTTTCATAAACGCTGAGCACCGGGACGAGATTGTAGGACTGGAACACAAATCCGATCTTCCTCCGCCGGAAGATGGTCAGCGCTTCATCCTTCAGGGAAAAAATGTCCTTTCCGTCCACCGTCACTCTGCCGGATGTCGGCCGGTCCAGTCCTCCCAGCATATGAAGCAGAGTGGATTTTCCCGATCCGGAGGTGCCCACGATCGCCACAAATTCTCCGTTTTCCACCGCCAGATCCACGCCGTCCAGCGCCCGTACCTGCGTGTCGCCGGATCCGTAATATTTTTTCAGGTTTTCTGTCTCCAGGATTGCCATGCTTCCGCCTTTCCGCCGCCGAAGGCGGCCATTTCATCCGGTGGGTCGTCAGTACGGCCTTACGCGCATGCGCGCGGTCCGCACAGCCGTCTGACAACGCCTCCAATAGAAAAAGCCCGCAGTGCCTTTTCACACTACAGACTTTATCATGGGAATCTTTCCCGGTACTGTCAGAAATGTGACAGTATTGTCATTTTTCGTAACAGTTCAGCCAGGTCTGCGCATTTACTGCGCAGGCCGTAAGAAAACGTATCGGCAGAACTGTTACCATTTTTCCTGCCATGCCGTGGCGTTTTATGCCGAGGCCGCGGGCCGGGCCGCCAGTCCGGCGCTGCAAACTTCTTTCCGCCCGGCACAATCTTTTCCGCCCGGCACGATCCTTCCCGCGCCAAAAAAACGCGCGGCTTCTGTCTCATCGCGGCAGGTAAAGAGAAAAGGCGCTGCCGCCTCCCGGCCCGCTTTTCACCTTCACATAGCCGCCCTGGCCGGAGACGATCTGCCTGGTCAGGTACAGACCGATCCCCACGCCCTCCTCCTGCCAGACGGAGGGAGAACGGTAAAAGCGGCTGAAGATCTTCGCCTGCTCCTCCTCCGGAATGCCGGAGCCGGTATCCGTCACCTGAACGGCGGAAAACATTTCGTATTCTCTCACCTCCACGGTCACGCTGCCGCCGGAAGGCGTGTACTTCACCGCATTGTCCAGCAGGTTGCAGAGCGCCTCCTCTGTCCATTTGGGATCAAAAACGCCGCTCCCTTTCGTACTTTTCACCGTGAGGGAAATCTTCTTTTCGGAAGCCTTCGGCGCGTACTGGGAAACGGCGCGCTCCACCACGGGCCCGATCTCTCCCCGCTTCGGATGAAGGGTCAGAAGCCCGGTTTCCAATCGGGAGGTTTTCACCAGCGCTTCGATCAGGCTCTGCAGCTTTTCCGACTGAGTCCGGATGGCCCCGACACAGGCTTCCGCCTGCGGAGGAAGCGGCTGCTCCTCCAGCAGCCCGGCGTAAAGCTTCAGATTGGCAACCGGCGTCCTGGTCTGATGGGAGATGTCCGAAATCAGCGTGCTGATCTGCTCCTCCCGCCTCTTCTGCTTTTCCGCGGATACCGAACCGGCGGCCAGATACTGATGCAGCCGGCTCTCCAGCGCGGACAGACGGCTTTCGTCAAAAGCCGTTTCCGAAAAGCTTCCGTTTACCGCCGCCTCCAGCATCTCCTCCATCCGCCTGTAGGTACGCGCCGTCCGCAGGCGGCTCCAGAGGACGATCCCGATCCCTGTCAGAATGCCCGCTCCCGCAGCCAGATATCCAATCATATCCATCCTCATTTCTGAGTATTACAAAGATTTCCGCATGTTCCATCGGCCGCCCAGGTGTAGCCGATGCCGTATACGGTGCGGAGATACAGCGGCTTCGCCGGTTCCGCCTCCAGCCTGGCCCGCAGCCGCTTCACCGTGACGGACAGCGCGTTTTCCTCCACGTATTCTGCCCCGTCCGTCCAGACCCGGTCCACCAGAACGGAACGGCTCACGGTATGACCCCGGTTTTCCACCAGGACGCGCAGCAGCTTCTGCTCGGTTTTGGACAGCTCCACCGCCCTGCCGTCCCTGTAGAACTCCATCCGGTCAAAATCAAACCGGAAGGGGCCAGTGACCACAACGGAAGGAACGGCGGCCCTCCCCCGCCTGAGCTGAACGGCCACCCGCGCCCGGAGAACCGACAGGGAAAAGGGCTTGGTGATATAGTCATCCGCTCCGGCCTCCAGCCCGGTGACCTCGTCCAGCTCCAGATCATTGGCCGTCAGCAGGATCGCCGGCACCTCCGGGCGTATGCTCTTCTGCTCCCGCAGAAGCTCCAGCCCGCTGCCGTCCGGCAGATTGATATCCAGGATCAGCAGGCTGAAGGCCTCCCGCGCCAGCGTCCTTTGGGCCTCCTTCCGGGTATGGCAGAGAACGACGTCCGTCTCCGGGCTTTGCAGCGCCATCCGGATTCCCGCCCCGAGCGCGGCGTCATCCTCCAGCAGCAGAATTCTTTCCATTTTTACCTCCGTGCCGAAGCGTTTTACGCTGAGGCCGCGAGGAGAAATCACGCAGGTGATTTCTCCTCTGCGATCACAGCAGTTTTGCGTCGCTGCAAAACTGCCGATTGAAAAATGCGCTATCGAGCACATTTTTCAATCTTACCGCCCTTCAGACCGTCTTCTTCAGGTACATCCTCGCCTCATAGGGGCGCAGCTTCGTCTCGTCTGTATCCTGATAATTGCCGAGCAGAAGCTCTCCCAGACCGCTTTTCCTGAACTTTTCTCCGTCCTCTCCGGAAAGCGCGGCTTCGCCGCCGTGGAAGTTGCACAGGACGGTCAGCGTCTCCTCCGGGGTGGTGCGGGTATAGGCGAAAATGTCCGGGTCGTCCGCGTACAGAAGTTCAAACTCTCCGTCCACGAATACCGCGCGCTCCTTGCGCAGCGCGATCAGCCTGCGGTAAAAACTGAATACCGAATCCGGATCGTCCGTCTGGGCGGCCGCGTTGATCTCCCTGTAATTGGGATTCACCTTCAGCCAGGGCGTTCCCGTGGTAAAGCCGGCGTTTTCGCTGTCGTCCCACTGCATGGGCGTGCGGGCGTTGTCCCGGCTCTTCGCCATGAGGGAGGCCATGATATCTTTTTCCGCGTACCCGGCTTCCATGCGCTCGTGATACATGTTGACGGATTCAATGTCCCGATAATCCGCGATCTCCTCCATTCCCGCGTTGGTCATGCCGAGCTCCTCGCCCTGATAAATATAGGGCGTTCCCTGCAGGCCGTGAAGCAGTACCGCCAGCATCTTGGCGGATTCCACCCGGTATTTCCCGTCGTTTCCCCAGCGGGAGACGATGCGTGGCAGGTCGTGGTTATTCCAGAACAGGCTGTTCCAGCCGCAGCCATAGAGGGCCTTCTGCCATTTCGCCAGCACCTCCTTGAGCTTCCGGAAGTCCAGAGGGGCCAGGTCCCATTTTTCCTTTCCGGGAATCTGGTCCAGGCCGATGTGCTCGAACTGGAACACCATGGAAAACTCGCTTCCGTCCGGATTGCTGTAGAGCTTCGCGTTTTCCGTGTTCGCGCCCCAGGCCTCGCCCACAGTGATCAGGTCCCCCTTCTGGAAGGTTTCCCGGGAAAGCTCCTGAATGAACTCATGCAGCCTCGGTCCATTGTTGGTGATCTTTCGGTCCGGCTCCTTGGCGATCTGGTCGATCACGTCCAGGCGGAAGCCGCCCACACCCTTGTCCATCCACCACAGGATCATGTCGTAGATCTCCCGGCGCACCTTCGGATTCTCCCAGTTTAAATCCGGCTGCTTCACGGAGAACTGGTGAAAATAATACTGCCCGCACTCCGGCACCCACTCCCAGGCCGGGCCGCCGAAGCAGGCGCGCATGTCGTTGGGATATTCTCCCTCCACGCCGTCCCGCCATACATAATAATCATGATAGGGGTTGTCCTTCCCCTTCTTCGCCTCCATAAACCAGGGATGCTCGTCGGAGGAATGGTTCAGCACCAGATCCAGGATGATCCGGATTCCATGCTTTTTTCCTTCCGCGATCAGCTCCTCCATATCGGACAGGGTTCCGAACAGGGGATCGATGTCCCGATAATCTGAAATGTCGTAGCCGTTGTCGTCCTGCGGGGAACGGCACACCGGAGAAAGCCAGATGGCGTCGATCCCCAGCTTCTCCAGATAGTCCAGCTTTCCGATGATCCCCTGCAGGTCTCCCATGCCGCTTCCCGTGCTGTCGCAGAAGCTGCGGGGATAAATCTGATATACGACGGCGTTCTGCCACCATTTTTTCTGTGTCATGCTTCCTCTCCTTCTGCCGCCGAAGGGCGGCATTTCATTTGTAGAAGAATGGCTGATGCCATTCTTCGGCACGAACTTTAGTTCATGCCCCTCTCCTTTCCTCCCAGCCTGATGACCATGCATTCCCAGGGACGCAGCGTCAGCTCCTCTTTTTCAAAGAGCGGAGCCGTCTCATAATTGTCCAGAAGAAGCTCCGATTCGTTCATCAGCGCTTCCGTCGCGTCCGCCTCCGCGAGAGGCAGCCGCGTTTCCTCTGAAAGGGCGCTGGTTACGACCAGGATACGGTTTCTTTCGTCCCTTCTTTCATAGGCGAGGATGCCGCTTCGATCCTGTAAACGGGGGATCAGCTCCCCGTAAATGAAGGTTTCCTCCAGGTCGGGCCGCCTGCGCACGGCCACCAGCTTCCGGTAAAAATGCAGCAGGGAATCCGGGTCCTTTTCCTGCGCTTCATAATTCAGCCACGTGTAATTGGGATTGACCGCAAACCAGGGCGTCCCCGTGGTGAAGCCCGCGTTTTCGCTGCCGTCCCACTGCATGGGCGTGCGGCTGTGCTCCCTGCTGTTACTGTTGATCCGGAAAAGCGCCTCCTCCGGCGTCAGACCTTTTTTCAGAAATTCCTCATATTCCGCATGGGTGGGCGCATCCACGTATTCGTCCATGCTCTTTTTCGGGAAATCCCGCATCCCGATCTCCTGTCCCTGATAGAGAAACACGATCCCCGGAAGAAAGAAATTGGTCACGGGAAGCATGCGGATGCTGTGAGGATTCCGATCCTCCTTCGCCAGAAAACGGTCGATGCACCTGTTCTTATCATGATTTTCCAGGAAATTGCAGAGAAGCCCCCTGCCGTCCACCACCTTCTGCGCCTCAAACAGCTTGTCCCGGTAGTCGTTGAACATCCCCAGGGTGTCGCCGTTCCATTCCGGATAATATACATTGTGATGGGTATGGCTGAAGTCAAAGACCGAGCTGAAGCTTCCGTTCTCTCCGATCACGGCCTCCACGTCTTCCGGCTTCATATTGTCATACTCCCCGATCGTCAGCGCGTCCGAAGGGGCGAACGCCTTCTCCTTCAGCTCCAGCAGAAAATCGGAAAGGCCCTTCACATTATTGATATGATCGAACGCCAGGCACAGCCCGTCCGGGCCGTCCGCCGGCAGGTCCTCATAATCATAGTTTTTCTTCAGATGGCTGATCGCATCCAGACGGAAGCCGCCGAGTCCCAGCTCCATCCATTCCCTTATGATCCGGCAGATCTCCTCCCGAAGCTCCGGGTTTTCCCAGTTCAGATCCGGCTGCTGCTTCGTGAACAGGTGCAGATAATACAGGTTTTCCCGCCCCGGCACCTTCTCCCAGGCGCTTCCCCCGAAGATGGAGCGCCAGTTGTTGGGCGGCCCGCCGGCCCTGCCCTCCCGGAACACGTAATAATTCCCGTATTTCCCGTAGGGGTCGCGCAGCGCCTTTTGAAACCACTCATGCTGATCGGAGGAATGGTTCGCCACCAGATCCATCAGGATCCGGATCCCCTTTTCCTTCGCCTTCGCGATCAGCTCCTTCATGTCCTCCATGCTGCCGAAGCAGGGATCGATGTCCATGTAGTCGGACACATCGTATCCGTTGTCCACCATGGGCGACGGAAAGACCGGACACAGCCAGATCACGTTCGCGCCCAGCGCCGCTATTTTGTCCAGACGCCGGATCACGCCCTGCAGGTCTCCGATCCCGTCCCCGTTGGTGTCCTGAAAGCTCTTGGGGTAAATCTGATAACCGACCGTACGGTGCCACCATTGCTTTTTCATGGGAATCCTCCATCAATACAAGATTTGAGGCTATCTTACCGCAGGAAAGGGAGGAATACAATCTTTTTTTTCACACAAATGGCAGCATACAGAAGGCAGGATCTTGCTACTTTAATATCACTTCGTTCACGCCTTCCTCAAAGAAATGATCTGCAACAATCTCGCCCGCCCCTATCACTCCCGCATCGTCCTTCAGCGCCGAGGTAAAAGGCAGACTGATTTAAAATAGAGATCGTAAGAAGGTCCTTCTGATCCACCATTTCAAAAACATCCTTCATCGTCAGCGCGTTCCTTTTCCGGTACAAAGGATGATTCTCCGCATTTTCCAGCTGTTCTCCCATTTTGCGCAAAACCGCTATTCCCGAACTCATCGCCTCCAGACAGCCCCGGTTCCCGCAGTTGCACAGCGGGCCGTTCAGATCGATCGTAATATGCCCGAATTCCCCCGCGGTACTGTTCGCGCCCGCATTTATCTTCCCGTCCATGATCAGCCCGTTTCCGATTCCCATATCCACATCGATATAAACCAGGTTGGCGCATCCGGCCGCATTCCCATACCAGTATTCCGCGAGGGCGATCACGTTGGTATCCTTATTTACATAAACTGGCAGCCCTGTCCTCTCCTCCAGGATCTCTTTTAAAGGCAGATAGCTGAGGACGGGTATGTTGGGCGGCGTTAAAATGACCCCCTTTTTGCAGTCCACAGGCCCCGGAGTCCCCACCCCGATGCCAAGCAGGTCTTTTTTATCGATACCAGCCTGTCCTGTTACCCGGTCTACCGAATCCATGATCAGTCCCACAAATTCGCTCTGATTCAAAAAATCCTGCTCCATGGAATGCCTCTCGATCTTCAGGATCTTCCCCTTTAAATTCAGGAGCGCAATGCTCGTACTGTACTTATTGATATGGATTCCTATCGTATATTTATAATTTTCATTCACGGCGTAGGAGTTCGCTTTTCTTCCGGTCTTACAGATTTCTTTCTGGTCTCCCCGGATCAGGCTGAGCGCCTCCAGCTCTTCCAGTATTTTCTTGATCGCCATAAAGGTAAGGCCCGTCATCGAGGCGAGCCCTGCCTTCGTCGCAGTCTGGTTCCTTCGAATATAGTTCAAAACAGTCCTGCGGTTATAATTCTTCAGCTGTACCTGTTTCTCCTGTTCCTTCATCAAAAACCCCCTTCATCCCGACAGGTTATCCTTTTACCGCTCCGCCCAGATTCATTCCATCGGTAAAATATTTCTGAAGAAGCATAAATACCACAATGATGGGCAGAAGTACGATGGCGGACGCGGCCATCAGATAATTCCACTGCGTATTCGACTGGCTGACAAAAATCTTCAGTCCAAGCTGCAGAGTAAAGGTTTCCGTATCCGTAAGATACAAAAGCGGTTTGATAAAGTCATTCCAGCTCCAGTTAAAAGAAAGCACCGCAACCGTCATGATCGCCGGCTTTGCCATGGGAAGCATAATGCTTCTCCAGATCCGGAAATGGGAGGCCCCGTCCATCTGCGCGGATTCTATCATGGAATTGGGGATGCTGGAATAGAACTGCCGGAGCATAAAGATAAAGTATGCGGTCCCCATAAACTGAGGTACGATCAGAGGCAGGAACGTACCGACCCATCTCAGCTTCGCGTAAAAAACATACTGCGGGATCATGGTCACAAATTCCGGGATCATCATGGTCGCGAGTATGACAGAAAACAGAAGATTCTTCCCGGGAAATCTGATCTTGGCAAACCCATAGGCTACCAGGGAATTCGCCAGGACGCCTCCGGCAACAGCAAACGCCGCGACGAACGTCGAATTCAGGAACCATTTTGTAAAATCAGCGCTCTGCCAGGCGTCCTTAAAATTGGACCAGACCGGATGATGCGGATACCAGGTAATGGGATAGGAAAAAATTTCATCCATGCTCTTCAATCCGGTAGAAACCATAAACCACAGAGGCATAATCGCTGTCAGCGAACACAGGCACAGCACGCAGAAACAAATGACTTTAACCGTCTGCTGCTTCTTTTTTCTGCTGGCCAGCCCTCCTTTTTTCTTTCCGGTCATCATACCTCTCCTCCTTCCGTATGGACCCAATATTTGGAACATACCAGGTTAAGCAGCGTTATCAGCATTACGATCACCAGCAGGAACCAGGCCATCGCGCAGGCATACCCCATGTCATAATGAGTAAACGCTTCATTATAAATGTGAAGGTTATAAAACAGCAGTGAATTCGCCGGATCCCCTTTTCCGTTTTTACTCATGACAAGCGCTTCCTGAAATACCTGGAAAGCCCCGGTCATGCTGGTGATCATATCGAAGAAAATGATCGGCGATATCTGAGGAAGCGTTATTTTCCGGAACTTCTGCACAAAGGAAGCCCCGTCAATCTCCGCAGCCTCATACAGTTCCTTCGGGACTGAGTTCATGGAGGACAGATATAACAGCATGCTGGTCCCAAGCGCCCATATTCTCATCAATACCAGAGACGGCTTGGTCCACGCGGGATCGGAAAGCCATGCCGGCCCTTCTATCCCGATCAAGCGCAGCGCCGAATTGATCAGGCCGCTCTGAGGGGACAGCAGGAGGATCCACAGCTGATAAACCGCCACGCCGGACAATACCGTAGGCAGATAGAAAAGCATCCGGAAAATTCCCGTCCCCTTCACCTTCTGGTTCAGCAGCGTCGCAAGGAAAATAGCGCAGATGCAGGAAAGCGGGACCGCAAGGACCACGTAGTAAAGGGTATTTCCAAGGGCTTTCCAGAAAACCGGGTCCTTCACAAACATCCTGACATAATTCTCCAGCCCGATAAAATCCATCTGTGATGTAAAATTGTAATTCGTAAAAGATGCATACAGGGAAAACAGAAGCGGCCCTCCCGTCAGGCAGATAAAGCCGATTATCCAGGGGCAGATAAAAAGATATCCGGACCGGGCTTCTTTCTTTTCCCTCACTGTCATTTTATGCTTTGATTTTTTCATTTCCAGTTTTCCTCCTGGCTTTTGAAATATCCAGATATGACAGGGGCGGCATCAGATAAATCCGTGCCGCCCATCCTGTCAGTTACAGCAGCGCCGTTCTCCGCCGCGCTGATGTTCTGTTTCTGCTATTCCGCCGCGTTCTCCGCAACCAGCTGTTCCACCTGCTGCTGCGCTTCATCCAGCGCTTCCTGCGCCGTCTTGTTTCCAAGAATAATTTCATCCAGATAAGGAAGCACCAGATCAGATGCGCCCGGAGCCGTCAGCCTGTCGAGCGTAACAACCGTAGTCGGCATTGCTTCCAGCGCGGCCTTAAATACCGGGATCTCCTGCAGGGACGGATCCTCGGCAGCCTCAATGTTCGCTACCGTATCATATACCTGGGAAGCCCAGTATATCTGAGACTCCTTGCTGGTAATGAATTTCGCGAATTCCCAGGAGCCTTCCACATTCTTGGCGCCATAAGGGATCTCCACGGAAAATCCGCCGCCCCAGGAATAATGCTCGCCGCCTTCGTTCAGGGCAGGCATCAGGGCAACGCCATAGTTTTTCTCCGGAGCATAATCACGTACCTTCGTAAACTCGGTAGGCGTATTCACCCACATCGCGACTTTCCCCACAACAAAGGGATTCGTCATGCCGCTGCCGAATTCCGCGGAGAAGCTGTCCAGGGTCTTTTTCCCGTAATATTCATAGAAATCCGTGTAAATGTTTTCAAACAGCTCCACCTTCTCAGGTGTGTTTACATAAACATTCCCATCCGCATCCGTATAATCCTTGCCGTCCGCGCTGAAAGCCCACGCGTTCCACTCCAGAGTGCCGGGGAAGAATCCAAGACGCTCATAGCTTCCATCCTCATTCTGGATGTCCAGCTTTCTCGCATATTCCACCAGCTCATCCCAGGTCTGCGGAGGAGCCTCCGGGTCAAGCCCGGCCTCTTCAAAGGCATCCTTATCATAATAAAGGATACGGGTGTCCGTTACATAAGGAAGGCCGTAAATGCCTCCGTCATATACCATCGCATCTGCCAGCTGAGGATAGAACTGATCCATGAATCCTTCTCCCTCTGCCTCTACCAGTTCCGTCAGCTCGGTCGCCTGCTGAGCCTGGGCACGATGCGTAACGGTGCGGATATCCTGGATGATAATATCCGGCGGATCTCCCGCGGCCGTAGCTGCCAGGGCTTTTGTCCATACGTCACCCCAAGGATAATTCACATGAACCACTTCATACTTATCCTGTGACGCGTTAAAATCGCTGCAGAGCTTTTCAATGACGGGGCCATACTGCTCGTCTCCCCACCAGTCCCACAGCTCCAGCTGGATACGCTCCCCGCTGTCCGCAGCCTCCGCTTCAGCCACTTCCTCCGCAGCCGTACTCTCTGCCGCGGCCGTGCTTTCCGCGGACTCCGCAGCCGTCTCTGCCGGCGCCGGTGCAGCGGCCGTCTCCGCTCCTGCCGCATCGTTTCCGGAAGTATTTCCGCATCCGGCAAGCAGGCTCGTTCCCAGCATGGCAGCCATGAAGAAACCAAGTGCCTTCTTTTTCATCATTTTCCTCCATTCTCCTTTCGGAAATATTTTATGTCTGTATACTACACTTCAGCAGTGCGCATGTCAATGACTATTATTAAATAAAGTTTAATATATGTCATTTTCAGCTTTTTAACTAAATTTCTGAATTCGTTTTTGTATCATATCCCCAAACGCCAATCAAATTCCATAAATTTCTCCTCTGTACAAAAACACATTTGAAAATTAGAACAGCTTCTATTCTCCTTCCCCTTTCTTTCTGTTCCATAATTTTCCGTAATTCCCGGGGATCTCCCTGGCTTTTCTCGCAAAAATTCA
>DWUW01000377.1 GCA_019120525.1 Candidatus Eisenbergiella stercorigallinarum
GACATGAGAAGACCGCTTGCCGCGGCGTCCCTCCTCTTCATCACGACGGTCCGGCTGGTTACCCTTCTTCATCCGCTGCCCGTTCCGAAGCCCGACAGGGCGGACGGGCAGCAGGCCGAATACACAGGGACCGTATCCGATATCATCTGTTATACGGATACGGAATCCGGCGAACCGGTCCGGCTCGTCTATCTGGGAAACGCCGCATCCAGTTCTGTCCCATCTTTCCAGGAAGCCGTTCCCGCCTCCCGGGACGGCGGGATCCCTTCTTCCGATCCCGCAGGCTCTTATCAGATCATCTGCAGACTCTCAGAACATTCTTATCTTCCCAAAATTGGAAGCCTGATCCGCTGTAAAGGGGAAGTCAGCCATTTCCGTGAAGCTACAAATCCGGGTGAATTCGACGCGAAGAAATATTATAACAGGCAGGGTTACGCTTTTGAGCTGCGGGATGTTTCCGTCACCGGGGCCGGACAGGACTATTCTTCTTACCGCCAGCTGCTCTGGAAGCTGAAAACCCGGATGGGACGCGCCCTGGAGCTCCTGCTTTCTCCCGAAGACGCTTCCGTAATGAAGGCCATGCTTCTTGGCGAGAAAAAGGGCATGGATCAGGAGATCAAGTCCCTGTATCAGGCGGCGGGGATCTCCCACGTGGTGGCGATCAGCGGCCTGCACATCTCCATTCTCGGAATGGGCGTATTCCATCTGCTCCGCCGCCTTTTCGGAAGGCTTGGACGCCCCGGCTCCGGGCAGCTTCCCGCCTGCGCGGTGTCCGCGTTCTTCCTTCTCTCCTTTCTCTTCATGACCGGCTTCTCCGCTTCTTCCATGCGGGCAGGGATCATGTTCGCCCTCTCCCTGGCCGCGAGGCTTCTGGGACGTACCTACGATACCGCTACGGCGCTTGCCGTTGCCGCCGCCCTGCTGCTTGTGGAAAATCCGGCATGGATCGACGATACCGGCTTCCAGCTTTCCTTCACCGCGGCGCTGGCCGCTTCCATCGCCGTCCCTGCCTTTTCCCGCATGGATCCCTTAAGGGACTGGCTTCTGAAACGAAACGCCGGCGGAAATATCCAAAGATACCGGAAGCCAAAATCAGGAAGCCCTCCCTGGGGCAGGGCAAAGCATTCCTGGAAAGACATCCCTGTCCGGCTTAGGGACCGGCTCGGAGAAAGCATTCCCTCCGGTTTTCGTTCCAGCTTCTGCGTCAGCATGGTCACGCTTCCCCTGGTCCTTTCCTCCTTCTATGAATGGAACGTGCTTTCCGTCGCCGTCAACCTTGTGGTGATCCCGCTCATGGGAATCCTTCTCGGCGGCTGCATTCTTCTTGCCTCCCTGGGTAGCCTGCTTCTTTTCGCAGGGGAGGAATGGCTGTCTCTTCTTACTCCCGCGGCCCTTCCCGTAAAAGGCATCCTTTTTCTGTACGAAACCCTCTGCCTGGCAGGCTCTACCGGGGGCATCGGCCTGTTTCGCCCCGGCGCGCCGCAGCTGTGGCAGATCCTCCTTTTTTACGCCTGTCTGCTTGCTCTTTTTCTCTCTGCCGGAAAACTGCCCAGGATCGCCGGCTATGTCTCCTGCGCCTTTCTCTGCCTGATTTTCCTGATGGGGAAACCGGCCGGGATCCAGGTCACCATGCTGGATGTGGGCCAGGGCGACTGCATCTATATCCGTACGCCGGATGGCAGCCATTATCTCTGCGACGGCGGCAGCACCTCAAAGCTGCAGACAGGGACCTGGCAGGTAATCCCCTTCCTGAAGCACCAGGGCGTCAGCCGGCTGGAGCTGATCTTTATCAGCCACTGCGATACGGATCATATCAGCGCCATAAAAGAAATCCTGGACTGGTCGGGAGAAGGGAAAGTGAAGATCGGAGGGCTGGTCCTTGCCGCCTCCGGAACAGAAGATGAGATGCGCGCCTCTCTGATCGAGACAGCGCAGAAAAACGGCGTCCCTGTCTACCGGATGGAGGCCGGTGACCAGATCCGCCGCGGCAGCGCCCTGTTTCAGGCAGTCTATCCTTTTTCTGAAAAAAATGCCTCCGGCAAAGCATCCGCCGACAGGAACGCTTCCTCTCTGGTCCTCCGCTTTTCCCGGCTGCGCGGCTCCGAAGCGCCTTCCATGGAGGCGGACACACCAAAACAGGGACGTCCTAAGGAGACTTTTTCCCTGCTCCTTACCGGAGATCTGGAGGCAGGCGGGGAAAAACAGATCCTGGAACGCTGTCCCGAGCTCGTATCCGGCTGCACCATCCTGAAAACCGCCCATCACGGCTCGGATACCTCCACCTCCCAGGCATTTCTTGACGCCGCCCGTCCGCAGGCGGCGCTGATTTCCTGCGGGAGGAACAATTCCTACGGACACCCCCACGAGGAGGTGCTTTCCCGGCTGGATGCCGCCGGCATTCCCGTATTCCTGACGGCGGAGCGCGGCGCGATCACCGTGCGGGAACAAAACGGGACCGTAACGGTGGAAACCTTCCTGCGGCCGGAAGACGGCCGGGCAGCCCGGGGACGGCTCAGGCCGTGATGATGATGCCTCCGTCATTGGCGTACATGCTGCTGATTCCTGCGGTATTGAGGATGAAGGAGCCGGCAAAGGAAACCTGCTCCATAATCATGCTTCTGACCCATTCCGCCTTTTCCGGATTGTTGCAGTGGGAGATCATCAGATACTTTTCCTGCGGATTCTTCACCTTTTCCGCCACCATTCCCGCCATGCGGATCAGCGCCTTCTTCAGCCCGACGGCCTGGCCGAGCTGGATGATGGTGCCCTCCGGCGTAGCTCCCATGACCGGCTTGATGTTCAGCGTGGAGGCCACCAGGGCCTTCACCCCGGTCAGACGCCCGTTCTTTCTCAGCGTTTCCAGATTGTTCAGGACGAACCAGGTATCCATCTCATCCCGGAAGGCTTCCAGCTTCCGGACGATCTCCTCAAAGGGAAGTCCCTGCTCCTCCAGCTCCATGGCCTTCATCGCGATCTGCGTCTCCCCGCAGGAGGCGGACCGGGAATCGATTACGTGGATCTTCTTCGCGTCCCTGCCGTATTTTTCCTCAAAAAGGCTCTTTCCCAGCAGCGCGCTGTTATGGCTGCCGCTCAGATTCGCGGAAAGGGTGACCGCATAAACATGCTCCGCCTTCCCTTCATAGCTTGTCCGATAGCGCTCCGGCGACGGGCAGGAGGACTTGGGGCAGATGGGACATTCCGCCACCTTTCTCAAAAATTCCTTCTGGTCAAAGTTCTCATCGTCCTGTATCCGCCAGTCTCCCACCTCAAGACCGAGAGGCACCCGTTCAAAACGGCTGTCGTTCTGATATTCCTCCGGCAGTTCACAGCAGCTGTCCACTACGATCTTATAGCTCATATTATGATATCCTCCGATTTTTATCACTTGAGTATGTGGTTTTCATTACCACATATAATAACACCGATATTTATATCTTGTAAAGATGATTTCCGAAAGAATTTCATAGCCTTTCCCGTCCGATTCGTGTAAAATAGAAGCCGGCGGGTACCGGAATTCCCGGGCGCCCGCCGACAGAATAAGGAGAACATTATGATCGCACTGCAGATAAAAGAGGTAAAGCATTTTATGGGCCGGATGCTCGGCACGGATTTTCTCGATTCCTTCCTGCTGGAGGAGGCGGTGGTTTCCACCTACAATACCTTCACCATAGACGGCCATATGAACCGGGATTTCTTCACCCGGGAGGAATGGGAGGAGCCGTCCGTCCGCCCCTACGACTTTTCGCCCTGGGAGAGGATGCGCCCCATCCTGTTTGAGCTGATCCGGGGGAAAAAAACGCCCGTCAGCTTCCGCATCATCCTCCATCTCATGCCCCAGTATGTGCCTGGCGTCCTGAAGAGCGCCGAGACAGCGCTGACGGCGGAGCAGGTGAAGGCCCTCGTCCTCACCTGCCGGTACGAAAACGGGGCGCTGACGCTGATCACCGGCACCTCGTTTCACACCTTCCTTCCGGACAAAAGCGCGGATCAGCTCTGGGACCGGGCGGTGAAAGCCTTCCTGGACCGCCGGGAAGTGGACTACGACATGCTGTAAGGGCTTTTTCCCATCCATGCGGATCTCTGCCCGTTATGGGAAAATTTCCCCGCATAATTTTCCATCTGTAAAGCCATACTGTCAGTTAGAAAAACCCGGCACGGCCCCCGTTCGTGCCAAAGAATAAAAGAAGCCCGCCTGCCGGCGGCAAAGAAAAGAGGTAAGGATGGATTATCTGAACGCATTCTGGATCGGCGGCCTGATCTGCGCCCTGGTTCAGATCCTGATGGAAAAGACAAAGCTGATGCCCGGCCGGATCATGGTGCTTCTGGTCTGTACCGGAGCGGTCCTTGGCGCGCTTGGCATTTACGGGCCCTTTCTGGAATTCGCGGGGGCCGGGGCCAGCGTGCCGCTCCTGGGCTTCGGGAACACCCTTTTTCAGGGGGTGAAGGAAGCTGTGGATGAGTCCGGTATTCTCGGGCCGTTTACCGGAGGCTTCCGGGCCGGGGCGGCCGGAACGGCCGCCGCTCTCGTGTTCGGCTATCTGGCCTCCCTCCTCTTCAGCCCGAAGATGAAGAAATGAAATAAGGAAACGCCCCTGCGTTTCACTCTGCGGAGGCTTCCACCAGGATGGCCCCGCCATTGTAATCGACAGCCGAATCGTACAGGATCCCGTCATAATATTCCAGGAGGAGCTGCACCACGCGGCTATAGCTTTTCATGCCGTCGGAGACGCCGTTTACCACCAGCGTGGTCTGGGTAAACTGGTTGGAGGCCGCCTTCACCACCGCCGTTTCCACCACTGCCTTCTCCTCCACCTGCTCCCATGCTTCTTCGGTGAGGAAGATATCGTCCGCCTTTACGGCCTGTATGATGGCCGGGCAGTCAAATTCCTGCTTTCCGGAAGCCTTCTTATATTCTTTTTCCACATAGCCCAGCACGCTCAGATAGCCGCTGTAGCGGAAAAACGTGTCGTCGGAGCGGATGCAGGCCAGATATCCGATGAAATTCGCATCGTCCTCGTAAATGAACCCCTTCAGGTGGGCCAGCTCATGGCAGAGCGTGGCGGGAACATTCACGACGTACATGCTGGTGTTATAGTTGGCTTCCATGGAGAAGGGGAAATAATACCCCATCATATACTGCTGGCTCAGAAAATCGGAGGCCGCGATCCCCTTTGCCCTGGGATAGTAGCCGGAAAGCAGCCCGTACTCCTCTCCCAGCCCCTGCATGGCATCTATGGCTCCCTGCCTGATATCCCCCCGGCAGACGAGGAATCCATCCTCATCCCTCTGAAGCTCTCCCGCAAGGGCGTTCAGCTCCCCGACGATATGGTTCCTCACCTGGATGAGCTCCCGGTCCGTATAGGTCCTCTGCGCCCTGTCCGGCATATAGGTCTCGTCAAATTCGGAAGCATGATAAAGGATGAAACAGTTCCAGGTCATGATCATGAATACCAGAAGAAAACCCCAGACATAGGCCCGGCAGAAAAAAGAAATGAGCCGCCTCCCTCTTCCCTTCCGGACGAAAATACGCAGAACGCAGGCTGCCGCCGCCGCTGCGGTAAGAAGGACGGCTAGGACGATCATGCCCTCTCCCACAGAAAAGGGAAAGACCGACATCAGCCTTCCGTAAACGTTGACGGAAAGCGGGAACAGATGCCTGACATGCCAGTCGCAGAATGCCCTGCTGTTCCAGGCAAGCACGTTCACCGCCGCCGTCAGAAGAAGTAACGTTGCCCATATTTTTTTCCTCATGTAATCCCCCGATTCCCTGTCCTATCTGCAGCGGTTTCCCCCGCCGCCGCAGATCGTCTCAAAAGTACCTCCTGTTCCTTCTGATTTAACTATACTCTCCCCCATGGGGGAAAACAACCGAAACACAAAAATGCCGCGAAATGTTTACACGGCATTTAAAGTGTTCATATCTCATTTACAATTTTCCGCCTCCCGGCCTTCGGCGCAGGTAAGCCTTCTGGAAAGCTCCTCCACGATCGCACGGATGCTTTTCCCGCCGCACTCTACGGTCAGGTCGGCATATTTCTCATAGAGCGGTATCCGCTCCTCATACAGATCCCGCAGCGTCTGCCCCTCCTTCAGGGCGACGCCGCGCTTTTTCAGGTCGCCGAGCCTGCTTTCGATCTCCGCAAAGGAAAGCTTCAGATATACGACCGCGCCCGTCTTTTTCAGATGCTCCATCGCTTCCGCGCCGTAGATCACGCTCCCGCCTGTGGCGACGACGCTTCCGTTCCGGGGGAGGCTTCTGTTGACCTCATTTTCAATGGCAAGGAAACCTTCCAGCCCTTCTTCGGCAATGATCTCATGGAGCAGCCTGCCCGTTTTTTCCTGAATGACCAAGTCAGAATCCAGGAACCGGCGGCCCAGGCTCTTCGCAAGGACCACTCCGACGGTACTTTTTCCCGCTCCAGGCATTCCGATCAGGACGACATTTTCCTTCCCGGAAAGGCCGGCTCCCCAAACCGGATCCTGACGGTCTCCCACGCTCATTCCTCCAGAAGCGCGGTGACCTCCACCTCGCAGAGCACATCTTTGGGAAGCGCTTTTACCGCCACGCAGCTTCTTGCCGGTTTTTCCGTAAAGTATTTCTCATATACACTGTTGAACGCGGCGAAATCGGCCATATCGGCAAGAAAACAGGTGGTCTTCACCACATGGGCGTAATCCGTTCCCGCCGCCTCCAGAATGGCTCCCACATTTTTTATGGCCTGTTCCGCCTGGGTCTCGATCCCTTCCGCCTCTACCTGGCCGCTTGCCGGGTTAATGGGGATCTGGCCGGAAGCGAACAGAAAATTTCCTGCCGCAACTGCCTGGGAATAAGGCCCGATAGCCGCCGGGGCCTTGTCTGTCGCAATCTTTCTTAACATCTGTCATTCCTCCTTCATGCGCCGGAAACGACGCCGTTTTTCATTTTATCATCGTTTTCCCCGCCAGGCAAGTACCG
>DWUW01000041.1 GCA_019120525.1 Candidatus Eisenbergiella stercorigallinarum
TATGGATCAGGCATTCGTATATGTGACGCATGAGAAAGAGATGCTTGAAACGGCGGGGGATGTTTTATATATTTAAAGGTGTCAGGTAATGAGAACAGACGCGCTTCAAAGTATGTATGGCGCGTCAGAAAGGGACAGAAATGGAAAAACGGAGCATGGAAAGGATCGGTAAGGAAATCGTGCCGGAGTTTGCCGTTGAGGGAACGCTTGTGGAGGCAGTCCCCTACGGCAGCGGCCATATCAACGATACGATCAGAGTTACCTGCGCATTGGAAAGCGGAGGGCAGAAGCGGTACATCCTGCAGCGGATGAATGACAGTATTTTCAGAAAACCTGCGGAGCTGATGGAAAATGTGATGAATGTGACCGCCTACCTGAGAAAGAAGATCCTGGAGCGGGGAGGGGACCCGGACCGGGAAACGCTGACTGTGATCCCCACGAGGGCCGGGGAGCCTTTCCTGAAGGATGAAGAGGGGGATTTCTGGCGCATGTTTCTGTTCGTTGAAGGCGCGAGCTCCCTTGACATGGTGCGTACGCCGGAGGATTTTTATAACAGCGCGGTAGCCTTCGGCAATTTCCAGTTCCTGCTGAAGGATTATCCGGCAAAGACCCTGCATGAGACGATCCCAAACTTCCATAACACGGTGAGCCGTTTCGCGGATTTTAAGAAGGCGGTGGAAGAGGACGTCTGCGGCCGGGCGAAGGAGGTGCGGGAGGAGATCCGTTTCGCGCTGGAACGGGAAGCGGATACCCATGTGATCTGCGACGCGCTGGCAGATGGGACGATTCCCCTGCGTGTGACCCATAACGATACCAAGCTGAACAACATCCTGATCGACGACCGGACGGGAAAGGCGATCTGCGTTATCGACCTGGATACGGTGATGCCGGGCTCCGCCCTGTATGATTACGGCGATTCCATCCGTTTCGGGGCCAGTACAGGCGCGGAGGATGAAAAAAACCTGGAGCTGGTCAGCTGTGACCTCGGCCTGTTTGAGATCTATACGAAGGGTTTTGTGGAGGGATGCGGCAAAAGCCTGACACAGAAGGAGATCCGAATGCTTCCCGTGGGCGCGAAGCTGATGACCCTGGAATGCGGCATGCGGTTCCTCGCGGATTATCTGCAGGGCGACATTTATTATAAGATCCACCGCCCGGAGCATAACCTGGACCGCGCGCGCACCCAGTTTAAGCTGGTGGCGGACATGGAGCGCAAATGGGACAGGATGGCCCGGATCGTGGAAAAATATGTGTAGCCGGGAAGCTGTTTTTCCGGCCTGAATCCGGCTTCCTTTTTTGCCGCGGTTATGCTAAGATGGTTGTCAAAAGCGTAAGGGCTTTTGGAACAGGACATCAGAGAAGCAGCGGAGAAGAAAAAAATGGACAGGAAAAGGATCAGTATTTATGAGATCGCCAGGGAGGCGGGGGTATCGCCCGCTACCGTATCACGGGTTATGAACCAGCCGGCAAGGGTCAGCGCGGAAAAGCGGGAACGGGTCCTGCAGGTGATCGATAAGTATGGCTTTAAGCCGAACGCCCTGGCAAAGGGGTTGAACAATTCCAGAAGAGGAGTGCTCGGAATCCTGTCCGCCTGGGTGGACAGCCCGTTTTACGGCAGAATGATCTCCGAATGCGAACGCGTGGCAAACGCGCGTGATTATACGCTTATGATGTTCTGCTTTTCCAGCGATCCCCAGCAGGAAAGGCGGCATCTGGAAAAGATGTATGAACAGTGTGTGGACGCGGCCATCATCCTGGGAGGAAGCATGGATGGGATCGTGGTCGAGGAAAACGCGCTTTCCATCATCAATTATATCGCGGAAACCATTCCTGTTGTGGTGATGGGAAGATCCCAGGGGGTTCCCTGTTATGAGGTGCGTATTGACGAAGGGGGAGCCATGGAAACGGCCATGGAATATCTGATCGGCCTGGGGCATCGGGAGATCGCGTTCCTGGGAGGGCTGGAGAATGTCTACTCTTCCCTGGAGAAAAGGCTGGCTTATCAGCGCAGCCTCCGGAAGCATGGGCTGGAGTTCCGGAAGGAATGGATGCGCTTTGGAGACTACACCTCTGAGGAAGGCTTCCGCATCATGTCAGAGGTGCTGAAGGAACGCCGTCCTTCCGCGGCGATCGGCATCAATGATCTTTTTGCCGCGGGGATGCTCCGCGCTGTCCGGGATGCGGGGTTAAAGGTCCCGGACGATATTTCCATCATCGGGTTTGATAATACCAATATTTCGCGGATCGTATCGCCTGCGCTGACCAGCGTCGCCTGCGACTACCATGAGCTTGCGGAAAAACTGATCGGAGCGGCGGCAGACGCGGTGGAAGGAAAGGAAGTGGCCGGAAACCAGACCGTGAAAACCATGCTGCATGAAAGGGAATCCTGCCGGAGGATGAGATGACCTGCCTGGAGGCCTTCCGGAGGCGGCGGGCTCCGTTCGGGGCAGTTGCGCGGCTGCCCGCAGAAGAAAGGGAAACAGGAAAGGGATTGCATCCGCAATCCCTTTCCTCTATAATAAATAAAACGGTATTCAAGGAAATGCCGCCCGTCCGGGCGGCGGAAGGAGAGGAAATATGATCAGATTACTGGAAGGCGGAGCCTGGCTGGTTGACGGAACTCAGGTGATCCCGGACGGGCCGGAGGCTGCCGCAGCGGTGGAAGCCGCTACAGGAAAGAAGACTGTGAAGGAGGATGCGAAGAAGGAGACCATCAGCTTTGGCATCCTGGAGAGCCATAATACATCCGGAAATATGGAAAATCTGAAGATCCGTTTTGATAAACTGACTTCGCATGATATTACCTTTGTGGGGATCATCCAGACGGCAAGGGCGTCAGGGCTGACGAAGTTTCCGATCCCCTATGTGCTTACCAACTGCCACAATTCCCTGTGCGCGGTGGGAGGCACCATCAATGAGGATGACCACATGTTCGGCCTGACCTGCGCGAAGAAGTACGGCGGCGTCTATGTGCCCCCTCACCAGGCGGTCATCCATCAGTTCGCGAGGGAAATGCTCGCGGGCGGAGGGAAAATGATCCTTGGCTCCGATTCCCATACCCGTTACGGCGCGCTGGGAACCATGGCCATGGGAGAAGGCGGGCCGGAGCTGGTGAAGCAGCTTCTGAACCAGACCTATGATATCAAGATGCCCGGCGTGGTGGGCGTATACCTCACCGGCGAACCGGTAAAGGGCGTAGGGCCGCAGGATGTGGCGCTGGCGATTATCGGAGCGGTGTTTAAGAACGGCTATGTGAAAAACAAGGTGATGGAGTTCGTGGGCCCCGGCGTGGCTTCCTTAAGCGCTGATTTCAGGATCGGCATCGATGTGATGACCACGGAGACCACCTGCCTGTCCTCCATCTGGGTGACGGACGATGAGATTGAGGATTTCTATGAGATCCATGGCAGAAAGGATGAGTTCAGAAGGCTCGCTCCTGGCCAGACCGCTTATTATGACGGCATGATCATGATCGATCTGTCCGAGATCCGGCCCATGATCGCCATGCCTTTCCATCCCAGCAACACCTATACCATCGAGGAACTGAACGCGAACCTGGCCGACATCCTCCATGACGTGGAGCAGAAGGCGCTGGTCAGCCTGGACGGCGCGGTGGAATATTCCCTGATGGACAAGGTGCGCGATGGAAAATTCCATGTGGACCAGGGGATCATCGCGGGCTGCGCGGGCGGCGGCTTTGAGAATATCTGCGCCGCGGCGGACATCCTGAAGGGACACTACATCGGTTCCGACGCCTTCACCTTAAGCGTATATCCCGCTTCCATGCCCGTATACATGGAGCTGATCAAAAACGGCGCTGCGGCCACGATCCTGGAGACGGGCGCGGTCATGAAGACGGCCTTCTGCGGCCCCTGCTTCGGCGCGGGAGATACCCCGGCCAACAACGCCTTCAGCATC
>DWUW01000042.1 GCA_019120525.1 Candidatus Eisenbergiella stercorigallinarum
CGGAATGGACCAGATCAGCGGCGTTCCAGAGAAGGAACCCGCTGTAAAGGTCCCTCTGGACGATATGCCCGCCGACCAGTTTGAAGCGGTCCGACAGCAGGGGTTTTTTATAAGTGTCCTCTATATGATCATATTGGCTTGCCCTGAAACTGGCTATATCTACGTCATACACAAGCCCGCCGTAGCGGTGCAGCTTATCCTCCAGCTGTTTGACGAATGCTGCCGGGGAGCGTCTCCCGATGCTGCTGCCGAAACGTTTTTTCTTCTTATATTTGCGGACCTCACGAACGGAACCGTCTTTTTGCCGGATTTCTGAGGTTTTATCCTGACGTTCCAGCTTCCTGGCCCTTTTCGCCAGGGCGCTGTAGTCCATCGGTTCCTTGATCAGTACGCTGCAGGATTCTACGATCCGGTTGGAAAGATACCCATGGCAGTTTTTGATATAAGATGCTTTCTTCCGGTATGCGGATTTCAGCTCCATAAGTGCTCGGGTTGCCCCCTTCGTCCTGCGCCAGTGCTTTTTGAATGTCTTTGTGTCTTTTTTGACTGTGCCGTCCGGGTTGTAATTCTGCGGGTTTGCAAGCCGCCTGCGGCGCTAGTATACGGTAGCCGCGTCCCGGACGGCCCGATCATACTTTTCCACCCCTTCCGCAGGGGTGAAGAAGCCTGCGCCACTGTCCCCTACGACAGCCATCGTGCTCACCCCCCCCGGGTCAAGCCCGGCGGAACCGGCCCCCATGGAAACTTTATCCGGGGCTTCCCCTTTCATGATGATCTGCAGGAAGTACCGGTATCCGGCGCCAAATGGATCCCTTACGATCCTGCAGTATTTGATCTGTCCCTGCATTGCCCGTGCCAGGTAAGCATCCTTCTTCCTGACCGGTTTCAGGCGGAGCCTCATCCCGGAAAATGAAACCATATCCTTTTCCGGTTTATAGATGATCCCGCTGCGGGCTGCTTTTTCTTCCAGGGTATCCGTAGACCCATGCCGCCGGAAATGGATCTCCGTGTCGGAGAAAACAGCCTTCCTGACAGAATGGGACAGGGCAGTGCCAAGTTTCTGGATGATGTTGATCCCAAGCCCTTTGGGATTGGAAATATTTTTTTCCCTCGCCATGTAGGCATGGATATCATATTCATCGAGCCCGTAGGCGCTGATGCATGCGGATACCTCGTTTGAGAAGTCTTCTTTCCCTGGGTCATCTTCGCCGCAGGCCTTCCACGCCTCCAGGTTCCGGATGAACCACAGGTCCTGCCGGAGTTCCTCGACTACAGACTTATAATGGCGCACGGCGTTGTTATACATCCGGTTGCCAAGGTCCATCTTCCGGTTGATGATATCTGCCTGCCAGGGTTCCGGGTATATCCGGCGTTTTACGGTATAGGAAGGGGTTGAGGATTTTGCCATTGGGTACTGTCCTTTCCGGTATCAGCGGTTTTTCTGGTTTTCGATATATTTCTGGACGGCTGCGAGGGATACGCTGCCAACAGAGGAAATGAAAGCGCTTCTGGTCCACAGGGTAGGCAGCCGGGTCTTCAGGTGTGGGAACTGCTCCCTCAGCCGGCGGGAGGAGATCCCTTTCAGCCGGTTGACACAGTCCATGACCCCGAACCTGGGATTGCAGTCAATGATCAGGTGCACATGGTCCGGCATGACTTCCATGTCTGGGATGGAAAAGCCATAGGTATCTGCTATCTCGTGGAACAGATCCTTTACCGCCTGGTCGACCGGCGGGACCAGTACCCTGCGCCGATATTTGGGACAGAAGATCACATGGTACTGGCAGCTGTAGGTCAGCTGTTCCGCTGTATGATATTTTTTCTCTGTTGAAGGGTAATCCATAGTTATGCACCTGCTAATTTTGACATCTAATTGTTATACACATAATAGCACAAGTATATGTCTATACTTTAGCCGCCACCTTAAGAATTTCTTAAGATACACCAATTCCTCCCCACGGTTAAAACCGGAGGCTTCCTTGGCTTATTTCTTTGTGAACTCCGTGACAGAAGAAAGGATTGCTTGCGAACAGAACGCTACGAAGAACGAGGCACATATCTCGGACATGATGGCGAAACTGCGGCAGACGCTTTACGGCAATAAGGGAGAACACTGAAGCAGCTATGGGCAGATGATCAGGATAACCCTGCACCTGAAGTCCGGCCTGGCTGTATCTTTCTGGAAAAAGGCTGCGGCCGCGTACAGGGTACGGCAGGATTTCACTGGTGGAAGAACCGTCCGGAAAAAAACGTATGCCCTTTATACAGCCGCTGGTATGGATAAAGCCTGCTTTGTTTGTTCATCCTCTGACTCCGACTACGGGCATGAGCTTTCTCTACTGTCTGCATCTGGAATGCGGCTGACTGCGGATAAGCTGGAAGGGCAGTAAGGAATCTTCAGAACGGGGGAACAGATTTTTTTAGGCTTTCCTTGGGTATTTTTAAAAAAATTTTATGATTTTTTTCCCGGGAAATTTGTGCCTCGTTCGAAAAAAATAAATCATATTCCCCTGTGAACCCATGTAGGATGGGACTGTGTCCGTCGGGATGCGGTGGGCTGTCTCAATTCCCTGGGAGATGCCGGCTGCCAGCCGGAAAACCGGCAGATTTCCTTTGCCGTGAGGACATCATACCGTGTTTTCCGAAACGGGTACAGTAAATTGACAGCCGGTGCCGGAAAGATAGGCAGCATTGTATTTTACGGCGCCGCCGGTTTGGGATATATTTGGCAGGGAAATGTGCTCTTATCCGGGCAGGTAAAAATCATATTTCAGCAAGAAGAATCTGCCCGCGCTGTCGGGTGAAGAGAAGGAGGATGATTATGCACTCAGGTAGATTAAAAGAGGGCGGCGGGAAAAAGGCCAGAGCCGCCGCAATTGCGTGTATCGCAGCAGCCCTCGCAGGCGGTATGGTGCTGGGCGGCGCTGTTGCATACTTCACGGACCGCGATACGGGCACAAACCGGTTGCGGATCGGTAACGTCCAGATCGAGGCATGGGAGCCGGGATTTCCGACAGAGGATGATGACCAGGATGGGGTCCCGGATGAAAATGAGTTGGTGATCCCCTATGAGACTATCACCAAGGATCCCCGTATCCGGAATACGGGGAAAAATGATGCAATCGTATTCTTCAAGGTCACATCCCCTGTTGAGATGCTGACCCTGATTGACGATTCCGGGACCAGGCATGATGAAGCCCTGGAAGAACTGTTCTGGTTCAAACAGAAAAATGATCCGGATGACCTTCACCAGAACAATTTCAACAGCGACTGGATCCGGCTTACTGACCTTGACGGGGAGATCGTAGACTGCGAAGGGATCAACGATGAAGGCCGCGGATACGTTTATATCTTCGGTTACCATGTCAGGCTCGAACCGGGAGAAAGGACGACTACGCTGTTTGACAAGGTCCAGAACAAGAAGTACGGCTCCAAGACCATCGCAGCCAATGAAAAGGAGCTGATCCGTATCGAGCCTTATGCGATCCAGGCGGATGACATCCTGGAGAGCGGGATAACCATCGATACGACAGGTGAGATTTCCGCAACGGACCTGAGTTATATTTACCAGACGTTCTTCAACCAGAACGTTGACACGCTACAGTAAGGAGGATAAAACCGCATGAAGAAAACGAATTTCAAGGGAAAACTTATGGCCGGTATCCTCGCTGCTTTGGCGTTCAGCGTCGGGACGATCCCTGCTGCCATGGCATACATGACGGATATTGCTGAGACCATGGACAACCCGTTTACAATCGCATTGGATTCCACTTCGGAAATCGTGGAGAAGTATCCCGACCCCGACCCGGATCCGGACGGAAACATCACCAGCTACGAAAAGAGCGTACAGGTGATCAATACCGGCTATATTGACGAATATGTCCGGGTAAGGCTGGATTTCACGGAAGACGATATCCGGAATAAGACCGCTTTTTCGTGGGACGGTACAAACTTTTACACGGTGGAGGATTATAAGAACCATCTGCCGGAAGGCTGGGTATACGACGACAGCGACGGGTATTACTATTACACCAAAATCGTGGAGACCGGAGACTGGGAGGCTGTAAAGAAGACGCTCCGCTATGATGAGGCTACTGGACAGTATTTCTACAAAAACGGACAGCAGATCATGGAAACAGCCATGATTACTACACCGCTTGTCAGGTATGTCCGGACAACATTTGACAGTCCGCAGGATATGAGATCGTATGGGCTGAATGTATACAGTGAATCCTGCCCGTTCTACTTCGGCAATGATTATTCCGGAGCATGGGATAATTACCTCGCCGGTTGAGAGAACTGATCTGCCCCTTGCAGCGGGGGGAACCGGGGCTTTTCCCCACAGCCCCGGATATGCAGCATAATGGCTGGATTGAGCCTGGTTCACCATATATTTCGCAGGATATGGTCGCACCAAAGCATTGAAAACAGTTTTGGAAAACAGGAAGGAGGAGACAGTAATGTCGATTGTATGGCTGATTCTGATGGTTGTCCTCGTTGTCATTGAGGGTGCCACCGTTGCGCTGACAACGGTCTGGTTTGCCTTCGGGAGCCTTGCAGCTCTTTTGCTTTCGCTTGTCCACGCTCCACTGTGGCTACAGATCCTGGCTTTTTTGGCTGTCTCCCTCGTCCTGCTGTTCTTCACAAGGCCGGTTGCTCAGAAATACTTCAACAGAGACCGGATAAGGACGAATGCTGAGAGTCTGATCGGGGAAAAAGCTGTTGTGCTTGAAAAAATAGACAACCTGAGGCAGGCCGGCCTTGTATCTGTCAGAGGGCAGGAATGGACAGCCCGAAGTGAAGCGGCTGAAATAGTCATTCTGCAAGATACTGTTGTAGAAGTCAAAAATATCAGCGGGGTAAAGCTGATTGTCAGCCCCGTCAATCCGGAATTGGAAAAAGGAGGAGTGTAAGATGATTTTTCTTTTTGTTTTGTTCGTACTGGCAGTCATAATCCTGGCTTCCTGCGTCAAGGTAGTCCCTCAGGCAGAAGCGTACGTTGTTGAACGGCTTGGGGCATACCAGGCTACATGGGGTGTCGGACTCAGGATCAAGCTGCCGATCATCGACAAGATTGCGCGGAAAGTTGATCTGAAAGAGCAGGTGGCTGACTTTGCTCCACAGCCAGTGATCACCAAGGACAACGTGACCATGAAGATTGATACGGTAGTATTCTTTCAGATCACCGATCCCAAGCTGTATACATATGGCGTTGAGAAACCCATGATGGCGATCGAGAACCTGACGGCCACCACCTTGCGGAATATCATCGGTGAGCTGGAGCTGGACCAGACCCTGACTTCCAGGGAAACGATCAACACCAAAATGAGGGCTTCTCTGGATATCGCCACTGATCCGTGGGGGATCAAAGTAACGAGGGTAGAACTGAAGAACATCATCCCTCCGGCAGCCATCCAGGATGCCATGGAAAAGCAGATGAAAGCCGAGCGCGAACGCCGTGAAGCGATCCTCCGCGCAGAAGGTGAAAGGAAATCAACCATTCTGGTTGCAGAAGGTAAGAAACAGTCTGCAATCCTGGAAGCGGAAGCAGAAAAACAGTCTGCAATCCTCCGGGCTGAGGCTGAAAAAGAAAAGAGGATCAGGGAGGCAGAGGGCGAAGCTGAAGCCATCCTGAAGGTACGGCAGGCGACGGCTGATGGAATCCGATTCATCCGGGAGGCCGGAGCTGATGAATCGGTCTTGAAGCTGAAGAGCCTGGAAGCCTTTGAAAAGGCGGCAGACGGCAGGGCTACAAAGATCATCATCCCCTCTGAGATCCAGGGATTGGCTGGGCTGCTGTCGGCTGCCAAAGAGGTTGTGACTGAGTAAGGGAAGGTAATTACATTGCCTAAGCGGGAAAGCTGCCACTGGTAACAGTATGCAGATGAGAGCGCATTCAGAATGCACGACAGTAAAGGCAAACAAATGCCTGCGTTCCCTTAAAAAAAGGCTGTGTTCCAGTGAAAACTGTGATGCAACAGCCTGTGTTTTTCCTAAATCACGCTACAGAATACGAAATAATA
>DWUW01000043.1 GCA_019120525.1 Candidatus Eisenbergiella stercorigallinarum
AGAGCGCCGATCAGGAAAAACATCTGCAGATTATTCTTCACGGACCGCTCCTTCCCTGCGTTCCAGATAATTGCATAATCTGGAGAAAACGCCAAGCTTTTTATTTTCTACCAGGGCGCTCTTGCACAGCAGATAGTAGGGAAGCCTTCTGGTGTACCATTCCAGACGGATCCAGCTGATCAGATAGAAGGCCAGACCGCCGAGGAGAAAACCGAAACCGAAGTAATTGACCTGCCCGAACAGGATCTGCCAGATGGTAGCGAGGATGCTGACGGCGGCAAAGGCAAAAGTGGCAAGCAGGGCCCCCACATAGTCCTCATAATACAGGAGGATCAGCATGATCGTGTTGCTGACGGCATACAGGCCGTATCCCGCGCAGAGCAGACGGTAGATCCCCATGGAGGTATCGTTGAAGCCCAGAGGGAGCTGCTCCAGGACGAGGGAGCCGATCACGATAAACAGGAGAGTGGTGATCAGCTGCTTGTGCGCATTGAAGGCGAGCTCCTGGCGCAGCACGGAGAGCATCTCATTTTCCGCCTGTTCGATATCCCGGATGGAACCGTTGTCGTTGAAAAGGCTGTAATAGTTCCGGTACAGGGGATAGAACCGTACTTCCACTGAGGTCACGAAATTGATGGTGGTGATCAGGATGGAGAAAAAGGCGCACAGGGCCGGAACGTCGTGCATGGGAGCCCCCCAGAACAGGCCTTCCACCTGGACCTGGAGCGGGCCGAAATACATGATCACAAGGTGGGCAAACAGTCCCAGGTTGATAAAGATCCCTACAAAAGTCAGCAGCCGGTATTTATCAAGCCAGCGCAGGAAGGAAAAGCGGCTCCCCTCGCTTCTGGGAAAATATTTCAGAAGCTGACGGAAATACAGAGTCATCAGAAGCCCATAGGCCAGGATCACGCACAGGAACAGGGAGGTGATCGTGACCTGCCTGGTCAGTACCAGAAGCAGGGCGAGCAGCAGTCCGCAGGCCAGGGAAATGGCAAAGTCCCGGACCAGGACCTGATAGTCCTTCAAGGCTGTCAGGTAGTTCATTTCCATCCATATGATGACCAGGATGAGATAGAACCACAGGCAGAGCAGCTTATAGACCGCGAGCACGCCGGAAAAGTGAAGGAAGACGGCCCATATCAGCCCGCCGCCTACCAGAAGGATGGAGGTGCTGCCGTAGAGGCTCGGGATGATCCGTTCCGGCCTTTCTTCATACAGCATGTCGGAAACGTAGCGGGTGACCGGCATGTTGAAAACGCTGGTGGTGGTCAGGGAGGCCAGCAGGCAGTAGGTGAGCATACAGTTTAAAAGCTCTCTGTCATGCCGGGACATACCAGCAAGCTGGGACAGGAAGGCCACACTGACAAGCAGCACCACGCCCAGAATCATGGGCCCTGCGCAGATCAGGCCGGCATAACCATACGCGCGGCACAGGCTGAACAGTCCTTTTTTTGTAAACAGTTTTTTCAGTGAGAAGCCGATCCCAGCCAATTTGTCATCACCTCTGTGTAAGCATTTTTATAATTCCGAATCATGTCATTGTGACGGAAATAGAGCTCCACCCGTTTCTTACCGATCCGTCCCATCTGGTAGCGTTCCTCGGTATGGGTGCACATGCGTTCCATCGCCCCGCAGAGCGCCTCCCTGTCCATGGGCGGAACGCAGTAGCCGGCGCAGCCCAGCTCGTCGCCCTCCATTCCGTTCAGAAGCTCTCTGCAGCAGCCAACGTCCGTGGTCACACAGGGACGGCCTGCGGCAAAGGATTCCAGGACGGAGAGGGGCTGTCCCTCCGAAATACTGGTAAGAATGGTAAAATCCAGTTTTTCCATATATTCCAGGACGTTTACCATACCGGTAAAATAGATTTCCTGGACACCAAGCTGCTCCGCCAGTTCGTAGCATTCCTTTGCGTACTGCTCATCGTCTTCCGGGCCGATCACATGGAGCCGGACGTTTGTCATCCGGAACCGCAGTTCATAGAAGGAATAGATCAGCGTCTTGATATCCTTGATGGGAGCCAGTCGGACGATGGCTCCGATATCAACCCAGCCATCCGCCTTTTTCAGCGGGATGTTGCAGAAGCGTTCGTAATGGATCCCGTTTGTGATCACGCGGCAGCGCTCCGGGGAGCAGCCGATCTCAATCTGGGTCTTCCTGGCGTTGTCAAACAGGCTGGTGATCATGGATGCCTTGCTGTATATGGCATCGGAGAGCATGTAGAAAAAGCGCACCCAGAACCGTTTGAAGGCAGCGGGAACCCACCTGGCCCGGATGATCTCTTCTTCCCGTTCTCTGGTATAGATCCCGTGTTCCGTCAGCATGAACGGGGCGTGGTATTTATAGCTTCCCAGTCTGGCCAGCAGGCCGCTGTAGCCGGTGGCGATGGCGTGATAGAGATCCGCTTTCGGGATATCCTGGCTGATGGTGTACAGCACGGGAAGGAACATGGAACGCAGCGTATGGAACATGTCGGAAAACGCCGTATAGGGATAGTCCTTCTCGCAGATCCGGATCAGAATATTGAGGAATTCCTCGCTGGTCAGAAAGGACATGGGAGGTATTTTTTTATCATTGTACATTTCAAAGAGCACCTCCCAGTCCGGGCTCTTACAGTGTACGAAATCCGTCAGCGCCTGCAGTTCCCTGCCCGCAAATTTATATTTTTTGCCGTCGGAGGTAAGCTTCAGGGCGTCCTGCAGGAAAATTTCCTTTACTTCCACGATGTTTCCCGGCAGCTCGTATTTGAATTTCCCTCTGTCCTCGGAGGAGGCGCCTATGGTAAGAAGCACGAATTCATGCTCCGGCATGGCCTTGATATACTGGTGTATCCAGGTGGACACACCGCCGGTTACGTAAGGGTAGCACCCTTCAAGAATGACGCAGATACGCATGTTTTCCCTCTGTTTCTGTTGTTGTCAGCGGTTCGTATTGTCGGTTTCCGGCGTCCCCCGTCGGATGACCACATGATCCGAGGAGGCGGAGACCAGATACAGACCGCCGCCCATATCCTGCAGCGTGCCTCCGCTGATGCAGGTTTCAGGATCTTCCGGAAGCCTTCCGTTGATGCGCAGGAAAAGAAAGGCCTCGTCCTGGAAATTGTCCAGATCCAGGATGATCTCCTCCTGCGTGACCGTCTGGTCCACATCCAGATAGTAATATCGCTGTACCGCGCCGGCCATTTCCGATGCGGTCAGGTTGCGGATCTCCGGGGCAGCCGTATACAGCCAGTCCAGATATTCCTCCAGCCGGCCGCGCATCGCTTCCCAGCCGGATTCGGCGCCGCGGTCCACGTCCAGCACATCATCCGGGTGCTGGAAATGGGAGTTGA
>DWUW01000044.1 GCA_019120525.1 Candidatus Eisenbergiella stercorigallinarum
TTCCGTAGACGTGGAAGAGGGACGGATGCGGGTGCATCTTCTGGACGGGCTTCTGTAGGAGGCGGCGATGAACGGTCATGTGATGCATTTTCATGTGCTGACCCTGTTCCCGGAGATGGTATCGCAGGGGCTTTCCGAGAGTATTCTGGGACGGGCGGCCCAGAGGGGATGCATTGAGCTGGAAACGGTGAACATCCGAGATTATACGGAAAACAGGCATAAAAAGGTGGATGATTATCCCTATGGAGGCGGAGCCGGCATGCTGATGCAGGCGCAGCCTGTTTTTGATGCCTGCGCGGCCGTAAAGGAGCGGATCGCGGCCAGACGGTCCGGGGAAGGACGGGCCGACAGGGAAGCGGCAAAAGAAGCGTTGGCAACAGAAGTGCCGGCAACAGAGCCGCCTGCAAAAGAAGCGTCGGCGAAAGGTGTGCCGTACGGGGCACAGCCGCCCGTCCGGGTGGTTTATGTGACGCCCCAGGGGGAAGTTTTCAGCCAGCGGATGGCGGAAGAACTGGCCGCGGAAGAGGATCTGATCTTTCTGTGCGGCCATTATGAGGGGATCGATGAACGGGTGCTGGAAGAGGTCGTGACCGATTACGTGTCCATTGGGGATTATGTGCTGACCGGCGGCGAGCTTCCCGCCATGGTGATGATCGACGCCATTTCCCGTATGGTGCCGGGAGTCCTGAAGAATGAAGAGTCGGCGGAAACCGAATCCTTTCAGGACGGGCTCCTGGAATATCCCCAGTACACCAGGCCGGAGATCTGGCATGGCCGTCAGGTGCCCTCCATCCTGTTGTCCGGGGACCATGCGAAGGTGGGAAAATGGCGCCTGGAGCAGTCCGAGGAACGGACCAGGCAGAGACGTCCTGATCTCTATGAAGCCTACAGCCGGAAGGACAGGGCCGTTTCCTGGCTGTCGAAGGATCGCCTGAGCCATATGGATATGCTGGAGCCCATAAGGAGAGGGCAGGCCGATGTGATCCGGGCGGAAGAAGGAGGGGTCCTGCTTCACGACAGGCCCAGCGGGGTATGGATGCTGTCCGCCTCTGACGCGGATATGGGAGAAAGGCTGCTTTCCGAGATCCCGCGTGGGGAAAAGGAGCTTCTCTTCGCGGTTCATCAGGATTTCCTGGTGGAAAGCATCGACAGACGTTTTCACAGGAACCGCGTCAATGTCTGCCGGCAGGCGGTTTACACCAGAAAGACGCCCCCTGCGCCGGATGGCGGATTCATGGTGCGTCCGCTCACGGCCCGGGATGCGGATGCGGTATATGAAAATTATCATACGGTCCATTCCCGGGAATACCTGCTTGGGCGTATCGGGGCGGGCGCGATGTTCGGCATTGACGGCCCGGAAGGGCTCGCCGCCTTCGCGGGCGTCCATGAGGAAGGGAGCATGGGGATGCTGGAGGTGCTTCCCGCCTTTCGCCGCAGGGGAATGGGAGAAGCACTGGAGGCATGGCTGATCTCGTGGATGCTGAAAAAGGGGTGGGTGCCATACTGTCAGATTTTCGATGGGAACGGGCCTTCCCTGGGGCTGCAGAAGAAGCTGGGGCTGAAACTCGCGTCCGGAAGGCTGTACTGGATCTCCTGAAAGGCGCGCGCGGCGCAGCGATGGAAATCCCTGGGAAATTCGGCATCACAGGTCCGAAAAAAATCTTGCGTCCGTAAAAAGGATGTGGTATATTACTAATGTTGCGATAATGAGATGGTCCTCTGTTACAGGTATTGTATTAAGAACATCTATGAAAACAGGAGGAGAACAATGAACGAGATCATTAAGGCGATCGAAGAGGAACAGCTTAAGAAAGAGGTTCCTGCTATCCATGTGGGAGATACCGTCAAGGTATACGGAAAGATCAAGGAAGGAAACCGCGAGAGAATCCAGGTATTTGAGGGCGTTGTGCTCAAGGTACAGGGCACCGGAAGCAGAAAGACCTTTACGGTAAGAAAGGCTTCCAACGGTGTTGGAGTTGAGAAGACCTGGCCGGTTCATTCCCCTAACGTGGAGAAGGTGGAGCTTGTCAGAAAGGGTAAAGTAAGACGCGCGAAGCTGAACTACCTGAGAAGCAGAGTCGGCAAGAAGGCCAAGGTTAAGGAAGTTGTAAAATAATCCAGAATGAAACGAGGGGGCAGTCCGGGCGGGCTGCCCTTTTGCTGTTGCCCGGATATGGCTGCCGCGGCAATCCTTTGTAACAGTTCAGCCTTCGGCAGAACTGTTACAATCCTTTTTTCTGCCGCGTAAAGAACGGGAATCTTTCATTGAAACCTCCCCGCTGTCATGGTAGAATGAAGAACAGCCGGAAAAAAGCGGCGCTTCCGTACGGAGGGAAGAATGAGAAGAAACAGGGGACTGAGCTTTTACAGAAAAAGAAAAAAAGTAAACGCGGCCATCCTGGCTGAGGTTCTGAAATATATCGCGGGGATCTCCATCTCCGTATTCCTGGCCGGGGTCCTTGTGTGGCTGTTCGGGCTTCGGACAGGGGTCGTCGGCGCGTCCATGGAACCGGAGCTTTTAAGCGGGCAGGAGGTGCTTGTGAACCGGTTTGCCTATATGCTCGCGAATCCGCAGGCGGGCGATGTGGTTGTTTTCCTGCCGAACGGAAATGAGAATACCCATTATTATGTGAAGCGGGTCGCGGCCTGCCCGGGAGATACCGTACAGATCCGGGACGGCGTCCTTTACGTGAACGGCGAGGGAAGAGAGGACGACTATGATCTGATCACGGATGCCGGGATCGCGGAGAATGAGATCCGCCTTGGAGAAAATGAATTTTTTGTGATGGGGGATAACTGCAACAGCAGCGAGGACAGCAGATCCGGAAATATCGGGCCTGTCCGCAGAGACCACATCGTGGGCGAAGCCTGGTTTAAGCTGGGAAACGGGAGCGCGGGTTTTGTCCATTAGAAAAAACGGCGCAAAGAAGCCGGAAGGATAAAGGAGAACGGCGATGAATTATCAATGGTATCCCGGCCATATGACAAAGGCGAAACGGGCGATGGAGGAAGATATCCGGCTGATCGACCTGATCATTGAGCTGGTGGACGCCAGGATGCCCCTGGGAAGCAGAAATCCGGATATTGACAGCCTGGGAAGGCAGAAGGCCAGGCTGGTCCTTCTGAATAAGGCCGATCTGGCGGATCCGGCCGTGAACCGGGAATGGATCCGATGGTTTGAAGAAAGGAACGTGAAGGCGCTGGAGATCAACGCCCAGACAGGACAGGGCATGAAGCAGATCCAGGGCGCCGTACGGGAGGCCTGCAGGGAAAAGATAGAGCGGGACAGGAAGAGAGGGATCAGGAACCGTCCTGTGCGCGCCATGGTGGCGGGGATCCCCAACGTGGGGAAGTCCACCTTCATCAATTCTTTCGCTGGGAAGGCATGCACCAAAACGGGGAACCGTCCCGGAGTGACGAAGGGAAAGCAGTGGATCCGGCTGAATAAGGAGCTGGAGCTTCTGGACACGCCGGGAATCCTTTGGCCCAGGTTTGAGGATCAGGAGGTGGGCAGGCGTCTTGCTTTTATCGGCTCCATGAACGACGAGATCATCGTGATGGAGGAACTGGCGCTTGACCTCATCCGTTTCCTTTTGGATGCTTATCCGGATCGCCTGCCGGAGCGCTATGCCTGTGAAAAAGGGCTTACGCCCCTGCAGCTTCTGGAGGCAGTGGCAGAGAAGCGGGGCTGCCTGAAAAAAGGCGGAGAGACGGATCTTTCCCGCGCGTCCGGCCTGCTGATAGAGGATTTCCGCTCCGGAAAGCTGGGACGGATCTCTCTGGAACGGCCGGAGGAAGAGAAGATACAGAGGAAAGAAGGCAAAGAGGAATGAAGAAAACGGTAAAGGAAATTTTCAGCACGGCCCTGTATATTCTGGCGGTGCTCTTTGGTACCTGGCTGATCATCACGTTTGTGGGGCAGAGGACGTCCGTAAGCGGCAGCTCCATGGAGCCCACCCTGCATCACGGCGATCAGCTGATTATGGATAAACTGACCTATCATTTTTCGGAGCCGGAGCGGTTCGATATCATTGTCTTCCCTTTCCAGTACGCAGAAAATACCTATTATGTAAAACGGATCATCGGCCTGCCGGGGGAGACCGTGCAGATTGACGCGGAGGGAAACATTTACATCAACGGGGAGCTTCTGGAGGAGGATTACGGGCTGGAGACCATCCTGTTTCCGGGAGACGCGGCGGAACCGGTCACGCTGGGGGAGGATGAGTATTTCGTGCTGGGAGACAACAGGAACAACAGCTCAGACAGCCGGGATCCCAGCGTGGGGAATATCCACAGAAGAGATATCATCGGCAAGGCCTGGGTGAGGATCTGGCCGTTAAATAAGATCGGCGTCCTGAAGCATCAGTGATGAGGGACGCATATCAGACGGCGCGGGGAAAGGAAAGAAGACGGGAAAAAGCCTGGTATGAGGGAAGGATATGGAACGGAAGATGGGCATACAGGAGATCAGGAGCCGGTTTGAAGAAGCCGGGGAGGGGCTCGGGTCCAGGCCGGAGGCTGAACAGAGGCTTTCGGAGCTGATCCTCTGCTGCAAAGAAGATGAGCGGGCGGGCGTACGCGCCCTGGTCCGTAAGGCGGAAAGGCAGCTTGACGCGCTGTCAAAGGAACGGGAACGGATGTGGGAGATGAAGCGCTTTGAGCGGGAATATGGAGCCGCCGGCCTGATCTGCGGCATTGACGAAGCGGGAAGAGGCCCCCTTGCCGGCCCTGTGGTGGCGGGCGCGGTGATCCTGCCAGAGAAAGAGATCCTGTATCTGAACGATTCCAAGAAGCTTTCCCCGAAAAAAAGAGAGGAGCTTTATGAGGTGATCCTTCGGGATGCCGTGGCTGTGGGAGTGGGATACGCTTCCTCGGAACGGATCGATGAGATCAACATCCTGCAGGCTACCTATGAGGCCATGCGGGAGGCCGTCTCGAAGCTTTCCGTGAAGCCGGCCGTCCTGCTGAACGATGCGGTGACCATACCGGGAATTTCCGTCCGGCAGGTTCCCATCATCAAGGGAGACGCGAAAAGCGCTTCCATCGCGGCGGCCAGCATTGTCGCGAAGGTTACCAGGGACCGGCTGATGGAGAAGTACGATGCCGTATTTCCGCAGTACGGGTTCGCGTCCCATAAGGGCTATGGCGCCGCAGCGCATATCGAGGCGCTGAAGAAGTACGGGCCGTGCCCGATCCACCGAAGGAGCTTTATCGGACATTTCCTGTGAAGCGCCCGGCAGGAAAGAGGGGGATGAGGGTACGTTTCCGCAGAAGCGGCTGGCGGTGGCGGAAACGGCAGGCAGGAGAAGGAGACGGCGGTGAACAGAAGAAAGATCGGGGCGGCTTATGAAGAAGCGGCGGCTGTTTTCCTGGAAAAAAACGGCGTGCATATTCTGGAGAAAAACTTCCGCTGCCGGCAGGGAGAGATCGACCTGATCGGCAGGGACGGGGAATATCTGGTCTTTTTTGAGGTGAAATACCGGAAAAGCGCGGATCTCGGCCTTCCTGCCGAGGCCGTCGGCGCGGCCAAGCAGAGAAGGATCTGCGGGGCGGCAAAGTATTATTTATATCGGAAACATCTGGGAGAGAGCGTTCCGGTACGGTTCGATGTGGTCGCGGTCTGCGGACAGCGCCTGAACTGGTACCAGAATGCTTTCAGCTATATAGGAAGGTGAGGCCATGCAGGAGAAAGAGGCGATACGGATGAAAACCATGGACAGACTGAAAAGGAAGCCGGGGATCCGGCCGGGTATGCGCTTAAATGAAAAAAACGGCGCGGGATATCTGACCTTTCCGGCGATCAGCGAGACCGGCGTGGTCAGCCATCTGATGACCATGCGTTCCGGAGGCGTCAGCGAAGGGGATCTGTGGAGCATGAACCTGAGCTTCACCAGGGGAGACCGGAAGGAAAACGTAGAGGAGAATTTCCGAAGGGCAGCGGCGCTTCTTGGGTGCGGGCCGGAGGACATCGTCTGCTCGGACCAGACACATACGGTCCATATCCGGCATGTGACGGCCGCGGACAGAGGAAAGGGAGTGATCCGCCCGAAGGATTACCAGGATGTGGACGGGCTGATCACGGATGAGCCCGGCATTGCCCTGGCCACCTTTTACGCGGACTGCGTGCCGCTTCTGTTCGTGGATCCCGTAAGGCGCGCCGTCGGGCTGTCCCATTCCGGCTGGCGCGGGACGGCGCAGGGAATGGGGGCCAGGACAGCGGAGGCCATGGAAAAGGCTTTCGGAAGCCGGCCAGAGGACCTGCTCGTAGGGATCGGGCCTTCCATCTGCCGGGACTGCTACGAGGTGAGCGAAGATGTGGCGGAGGCGTTTCGGACGCTGTTTGCCGGGGAAGAATTCCGGAAGCTTTCCCCTGGTCCGGAGCAGGTACTGTTTGAAAAGGGCGGAGGCAAATATCAGCTGGACCTTTGGAAGGCGAATGAAGCGGTCCTTCTTGCCGCAGGGATCCGGCCGGAGCATATCAGCATGACGGACGTGTGTACCTGCTGCAATCCGGATCTGCTGTTTTCCCATCGGGCAAGCGGCGGGAGAAGAGGCAACCTGGGAATGTTCGTGATGCTTCTTCAGGGAAAGGGCTGAAAAGGAATCTTAAGAAAAAATACAGACTTCCTTTTCCGTTTGTTAAAAGAAGTCTGTTTTAATGATAGGTACGGAGGAGATACGGAAGATGGCTAATATTCTGGTATGCGACGACGACAGGGAGATCGTGGAGGCGATTGAGATCTATCTGGCCCAGGAGGGGTATCATGTGATCAAGGCGTACGACGGGGAGCAGGCGATCCAGGCGCTGAGGTCTCATGACGTGCATCTTCTCATCATCGATGTGATGATGCCGAAGCTGGACGGGATCCATGCCACGCTGAAGATCCGGGAGTACAGCAGCATCCCGATCATCATCCTGTCTGCCAAGTCGGAAGACGCGGATAAGATCCTGGGCCTGAATATCGGGGCGGACGATTATGTGACCAAGCCGTTCAACCCGCTGGAGCTGGTGGCGAGGGTGAAGTCCCATCTGCGCCGCTATACCCAGCTGGGGAACCTGAATGTGGAGAACAATGCGGTTTTCCGGGCGGGCGGGCTTGTCATCAACGACGACACCAAGGAAGTAACGGTGGACGACGAGCCGGTGAAGCTGACGCCCATCGAATATAATATCCTCCTGCTTCTGGTGAAGAATCAGGGCAGGGTATTTTCCATCAACCAGATCTATGAGAGCATCTGGGAGGAGGAGGCCATCGGCGCGGACAATACGGTGGCGGTACATATCCGGCACATCCGGGAGAAGATTGAGATCAATCCCAAGGAACCCCGCTACCTGAAGGTGGTCTGGGGCGTGGGGTATAAGATTGAGAAGCAGTAGTCCGTCCGGCACAAGCGCCGGGAAGGACGGGTATCCTGACAGGCAGGAAGAGCGATTATCCTGATGGGAAGGACGGGAAGGAGAGACGATGGGCAGGAAGGCTGTTATGGAAAAAGGGAAAAGGGCTCTGCTGCAGTTTGCCGCGGTATTTATGACCGCCCTGGCTGCCGGCTGCGCGGCGGCTGTTTACGCCAATTCCTTCATCACGGTGGAAGGGACGGAGGGGACGGCCAGCTATTTTGTCTCCCCTCTCGCGCAGAAGGATCTTTTTGAGGATTCGGAGATTTTTGACGACCTGTTCGCGGGAGACGTCCGGGATGTGACCAGGATGGCAGTCATCCGCAGCCAGCTGGAAACGGACGGTGTCTATGACGGGAAGAAGCGGATCGATATCGCGGAATATGTGAACCGGACCAGCACGCTGGATGAAGAGGAGGTCACGGCGGAATATTATCTGGACGATCTGGTAAAGTGGAGCAATTTCGGCTTCAGCTATGAGACAGTCTATGGGACGCAGGAGGAGCTCGACCGTTTTTTTGCTGTCGGCACGGGCGCGGCGGCGGAAGCAAGCGACCTGAGCGTTGCGGATTACAGCCTTCAGACGGAGCTTACCAGACAGGCGCTGAAGAATTCCGTACAGGCCGCCGGCTCTGACCTGCTGAGCCTGCGGATCATCGCGGAAATGCCGGGAAGCCTGGAGGAATGGAAGGCATGGAGGGAGGAAATCGGGGAAACGGCGGATATCGGCGCCGTCCTGAAGGTGGATATCCTGGTTCCCAGATATTATTCCGCCGACGGTAAGGATCTGGCTGATTATGCCGCGGACCTGGAGGAATATATCACGCTCCGGAACCTGCTGGTAGACGCGGGAAACCAGCTCTGCTACAATTTTACGGATTACAGCAGCTTTAAGAGCTACTATGGTACGGACCGGTCCAATATCCGCTACTGTTATCAGATGCCTGTGGACGGACAGCTGTGTCTGTTCACGAATGTGCCGGACGATCTGAACGGGATGGAAGAGGAAGAGATCACGGGATATTTTTCTTCCTTTGGAAAGAGCCTTTATTATAATCCTGACCAGGTGGAGCTGAAGACCAATACAAAGGTCACATCCGAGGAAATGCGCACTTTCCTGGGATATTATGAGTATGCCTTTGGGGAAGGCTCCAGAGTGTGGATCGGCGTGGATACCGCTTATCCGGTAAGCGACAGCCTGGCGCGGGCGAGAAATGCGTTCATGCGGTTCATGCCGTATTACTGGCAGACGGTGGGGGCCGGGGCGCTGGCGGCGGCCATTGCGGTGTGGCTCTTCGTGGTGCTCACCATCTACGAAGGAAGAAGGCTGAAGGAGGATGGGAGCGGATATGGGATCGTCCTGCGCCGGGGGGACCGGATCTTCACGGAAATTCTCGTAGCGGCGATGGCGGCAGACGGCGCCTGTATGGCCGCGCTTGCGGTCGCTTTCGGTAAGATCGTACGCTTTGAGGAATACGTCCTGCTCGGGGAGGATGTGGATCCCTTTGTGCTTGCCGCAGGCGCGGCGGCGGCTATGTTCGTTCTGGTCCGGGGCGCGCTGTCCCTGTATCTGAGCCTGGTCCGCAGGCTGAAGAGCCGCATGTTCTGGAGAGGCGCGCTCATCTGGCGGCTGGGAAGGCAGATCCGCAAAGGGGTCCTGAGCCTGTATGAGAACAGCAGCATCGTGAGCCGCGAGCTGGTCCCGTTTTTGGGGATCGTCCTGTTTAATCTCTGTATGGGCCTTTTCGGAGGGATGATCGGGATCCTGGCTTCCGGGATCGTGGATGTGGCCGCCGCCTGCCTGCTTTACCTGGAAAGGAAGGATCTGCAGAGCATCGTGGACGGGACCAGGACCATCGGGGAAGGAAGGTTCGACGCCAAGATCGACGCTT
>DWUW01000045.1 GCA_019120525.1 Candidatus Eisenbergiella stercorigallinarum
TTGTATTATAACAGGACGGGCGGTATAATGATTGCCATAACAGAAAGAAAACCGGCCATAAATTGGCCTGTTTCAGGCGGATATGGCAGGAAATGCCTTATCGCCTACGGGAAAAAATGGGGAAACGATAATATGGCGGGAGGAAAAGAGACAGAAAGTCCGTTTTATGAAAAAGCAGGGAGATATCTGTATGCGGGAATAACGGAAAATATGGTATTTCCGGTTCACCTGCATGAAGAGGCGGAGATCATCTATTGCCTGGAGGGAAGCCTTGAGGCTGCGGTCGCGGATCAGGCGAGAGAGGTGGGGCAGGGAGAGTGCGCGCTGATTTTTCCGGGACAGATCCACGGATATCTCACGAAGGAATACAGCCGTGTCCTGATGCTGATTTTTTCACCGGCGGCAGCGGGAGCATATGGGAGCACGCTGCAGAAGCGATGCCCGGCGGATCCTTTTCTGCAAAGGGAAAAGATCCCGCAGGACGCACGTACCGCTTTTGAGAGATTGGGCGCGCCTGAGACCCGGGCGGACGGAAATCTGTGCGCGGCCTGGGTCGCGGTCCTTGTAGCGTCTATTCTCCCTCATCTTTCCCTGCGGGAAAATGCGGGGCCGGAAAATATGGACCTTACCTGGCGGCTGATCCAGTATATCGGGGAACACTTTCAGGAACCGCTCACCCTGGACGGGCTGGCGCATGCGCTGCATGTGAACAAATATTATCTGTCCCATACCTTTTCCCGGAAGCTGCAGATGAATTTCCGGGAGTATCTGAACCATATCCGTCTGGACTATGCCAGAAGGCTGATCCAGACGACCGGCCGGCCTCTGACCGAGATCTGGGCTGAAGCAGGCTTTGAGAGCCAGAGAAGCTTCAACAGAGTGTTTCGGGATATGGAAGGGACGACGCCTCTGGGGTACCGCAAAATGGCGCAGAAGGAAGCAAAAGGAAATGGTAAGGCATCGGCCTGCTGAGGATCCATGACCGGTCTATGGGGATTTCCGGCCATTGGGGGAGTCAGGACAGGCGTCCCATCGCATATTTTCCGGCGTGATGACCGGCGTCTGCTCCAACCAGATTATAGGCATGCTGATAATAGTGAAACGCATCCTTCATAAGCCCCTGCGCCCGCATACCGGCAAAAAGCCGGGAGACCATGGAGGCCTTCGGGCAGGTCAGGGCGAGACGCTCCTGGGCGTTCCGGATAGGCGCGTAATCGGGAAAGGGCGCTTCCGGTCCGCGGCCTGTTTCCGGAAGGGCATTGTAACGGCCGATCCGGATCAGGAAGAGATGTTCGATGCCGGAGGAAAGCAGCGCGTCCAGCATGCGAAGAAAATCTTTTTCATAGATGTCCGGAGGGGTCCCCAGGTCGCCGTCCGTTTCTCCCTGGCACCAGAGGACGAAACGGCGTCGGATGGCGATGCCTTCGGAGCGAAAAAAGCCTTCCGCCGTCCGCAGGCGAAGGAAGGCATCCTCCAGAAAGGGAGAGCCGGGCTGCCATTCTCTTATGGCGGAGCCTCCTTTGGAGGCGGAAATACCGATGACCGGCGTGCGGGTTTCCTGAAAATAGGCGTTCATGAAAGAAACGGCCATGGAACCGGTCTTCATGCCCGGTTCAAAGATCCCTCCAGGGCGGTTTTCCCATATGCCGAAGGGTTCCGTTGCCGGATACAGCCGGTGCGGATCGCTGACCGCGCGGAATTCCCATCCCGCGCCGGGAAGGCAGGCGGGAGCGCTCTGAGGAAAGCGGAGGCAGGTGACGCCGCGTCCGGCCATGTTGGACTGCCCCAGGAAGAGGAACAGGTCCGCGGGGCCATCCGGGCGGGTAAGATAATAAGGTGTCTGTGTCATAGGTTCCTCCTGTGGTTACCTTGAATCCCTTCTCATTTTAAGATAAAATGGGAAAGTGAAAATACTTACAGAGAGTATAATTTTTCCCGGAGGAAATGGCAAGTAATTTTGGAGAACCTGGCGTTTTGGAAAGGAGGCAGAAATGAAAAACATGAAATATCTCGGCCTGACCGCGGCCATATTTACCGGAGATCTTTTCCTGAAAAACCGCATGGAAAAAGAACTGGAACCGGGGAAAACGAAGGAAATCCTGAAAGGGCGCGTCTTGCTTCGCAAATACCACAATGAAGGAGCCTGCCTGAATTTGGGGGAGAAAAAGACGAAAGCGGTGGCCGCCGTTTCCCTCCTTCTTACGGGGGCGCTGTCGCTGGTGTTCCTGTTCACGCTGACAAAACGGGGCTGCAGCGCGCTGAAGACAGGGCTTTCCCTTCTGCTTGGCGGCGCATGGAGCAACACCTATGACCGCCTGAAAAGAAAATATGTGGTGGATTATTTCAGCATTAACGTGAAATGGAAGCCCCTGCGCCAGATCATTTTTAACCTTTCCGATTTCTGCATCCTGATTGGCGCGCTGATCGTGGCATTTACAGGAGACAGCCTCGCGGATAATTCAGATTTTACATGAAAATTACACCGGACTGCTATCTGTTTTCGGAAAAACGGGTACAATAGAAATAAAATGGTATCCGAAATGGGCCGGGCTGCGGACCGCCTTTGTACGCGGTGGGAGCCCCTGGAACGGAAACGGGAGTTTTTATGAAGCAGAGCAGTACAAAAACCGGAAATCAGACATCGGAAACGGCAGGGCCTGACACAGCATTTTACGGGACCGCGGCGGTCTGCCTCGCGGTCTATCTCATCCTGGCTCTTGCCGGAGCCTGCGCCATCGCCGCGGAACGGATGGGCTGGGAGACCCCGCCGGGGGAATATTATGAGATGGAGACGGATATGACCGAGTTGGAAGGAACGCTGGAGGAGATCGGCCGGATCAGATGAAAGACGGCCTGCGGCGGCTTTCCGGCGGCCGGCGAATTTACGGAAGAAGAGGATAGAAATCAGGGGCTGTCAGCTGACAGCCCCTGATTCATGTCGCGCCGGACAGGATTCGGTACGCGGAAAATATCCCATCGGGAAGAAGCTGGGAAGAATGTCACGCCGTGATCACCGTTCCCGCTTTCCCTTTGATTGCGTCCGCCACAAAATCCAGGGAGGTGATCAGCACGCTTCCTTCCGGCACGGCCTCCAGATAGCTGACGGCGGCTTCGATCTTGGGCAGCATGGTACCCGCCTCAAACTGGCCGTCCTGCATGTAGGCCTTCGCTTCCGCGGCGGTCATGGAATGGATCGGGGATTCGCTTTCCTTCTGATAATCCTTATAGACCTGCTTCACGCTGGTCAGGATGATGAGCTGATCCGCTTTCAGGTCGCAGGCCAGCTTTCCGGCGATGCTGTCTTTTTCAATAACGGCGGAAGCGCCTTTCAGGGCATGCTCCTGGGGGATGACCGGGATGCCGCCGCCCCCGCAGGCGATGACCACCTGATCCGCGTCCGCAAGGGTACGGATGGCGTCGATCTCCAGGATATCGATGGGCTTCGGCGCGGCAACGATCCTGCGGAACCCTTTTCCCGGCTCCTCAATGACATAATTTCCCTTTTTCTGCTCGGTCTCCGCGTCCTCTCTGGACATATACCGGCCGATGATCTTGGTGGGCTCATAAAACGCCTCGTCGTAAGGGTCCACGGTCACCTGGGTCAGGATCGTGCTGACCGGTTTGGTGATCCCGCGGCTTAACAGCTCGGCCCGCAGGGAATTCTGGATATCGTATCCCACATAGCCCTGGCTCATGGCGCTGCAGACGCACATGGGAGCGGGCGTATAATCAATATAAACTCTGCGCAGCTCTGTCATGGCTTTGTGGATCATGCTCACCTGCGGCCCGTTGCTGTGGGTGATGGTGAGCTGGTAGCCTGCTTCCACCAGATCGGCCAGAGCCCTGGCAGTCCTCTTTACCGCATCCTTCTGTTCAGTAGTGGTATATCCCAGCGCCTGATGCCCCAGGGAAACGACGGCCCGCCTTTTCCCCATGGCTTCTGTACGGCGGTTCTGGCCTTCTGTGTTCTGATTCGTATTCATATGCGTTCCCTCGCTTTATATTATGATTCCGTTTGTGGTCCGGTACCTGCTCCGTTTTTTCTACAGGATTGCGCTTCGCGCAATCATTATACCAAAAACCGGCGGGTTTGTATACCGGAAGCTGACGGCCGAAAAGCCGGTGAAAGCCGGTCGGCAGGGCGCCGGCGCAGCCCGGCCCATGTCCTCCCTGGACAGGCTACGGCGCTTTTCTGGCCGTGTTTTTTGTCCCGGCAGGGAGGGGAGCTTCCGCTTCCTGCCTGTTTCCAAGCAGCATGCCACGGTTCAGGGAACGGTAGGAGGAAGGCGTGCAGCCGTTCTTTTCCCGGAAGATCCGGTTGAAGGTGGAGATGCTGTGGAAACCGGACTGCATGGCCGCCTCGGTGACGGACAGATCAGGGGAAAGGAGCAGGCGCTCCGCATGGGAAAGCCTGCGGCTGATCACATATTCATGGCAGGACAGGCCGGTGAACTGTTTGAACAGCCTGGAAAAATGATAACGGCTGAAGCCCGCCATCCGGGCAAGCTGACCGATCTCAAGCGGCTCTGTGCAGTGGCTGTTGATATGGTCGCAGACGGCGATGAATTTTTCAATGTATTCCTGCTGCCTGCTGGGAGAAAGCCGGGAAAGCCTTCCTGCATCCGTTACCACGCTTCGCCCCAGCAGGACGAAAAAGCGCAGGAGAAGCGACCGGACGGCGGGTTCCCGGAAGGGATCGTCTCCGGTGTATTCCGCTGTGATCTCATGCAGGATCCGGGAAAGCCCGGCAGCCATATCTGGAGCTTCCCCGGACCGGACCAGAAGACAGGGCCGCATGGCGTGGAGCAGGAAGTCCATGCCGGACAGGCCGGAAAAGAGAGAGTAATCAAACTGCAGGATCAGCCGTTTCCCCTCTGCGGGCGCATATAACGCGTGCAGCTCTCCGGGCGGGAGGAGCAGGATATCTCCCGGATAAAAGGTAACGGTGTTCCCGTTGGTTTTCACCCGATATTCATTTTCCACAGGATGGATGATCTCCAGGGCGGTATGCCAGTGGAGCGGGAAATCCTCCGCGTCCGTGTTGATATAGGCCCGTACGCCGGACATACTGCGGTAGGAAACCGTTTCGTGCGTGCCGTTCAGGATCTCGATCAAAAGGGTCACCTCCTGGACAGGGATGGGAAGGTAAGGGAAAACTTCAGGCGGCCGGCGCGCCATGATATCGTTCCGGCTGTGGCCGCTGCTTCTATTGTACTGCATTTATGGAAGCGGGAAAAGTGAAATATAACCAAAAAAAGTGAAATATGGCCTATGGAATTGTGATCACCCGTACGGCGGATAAGGATAAATCCGCCATCTGGCACAGAAATATTTTCCCGAAGGCCGCGATCGTGGATCCGGAGCTGACGGCGACGATGCCGGTGTCCGTGACGGCCCAGACCGGCTTTGACGCCTTCTGCCACAATTTTGAGGCCTATCTTTCCGTCAAAAGTTTGCCGCTGTGGGAAGGATCTTCAATCCCAGAGTCGCGTCGGTTGAAGAGATGTATGAACTGCTTGTGAGTTGCTATGAGAGGGGATGAATGGGGAGAATTTTCAGTTCATAATGCTTTTCGCTCATGGATGCGCCTCCTCACCCGGCCAAAGACTTCGCCGGCAGAATAACGGGTATCGGAAAGGTCGGCAGCGCGATTCGCTTCATCCAACGCCAGTTCCACATAATTGGTCAGCTCTTCATATTGCTCCAGACTGAGCAGCGCCATAGAACCATAGCCGTTTTTGGTAAGAAAAACCGGTTCGCCTTTTGACAGGACATCATTCTCAACCTCAGAAAATTTTATCATATCCGCAAACTTTTTATACCTCTCAGAACAAGAATATAAAATTTGGAGAATATTTCGTCCGGCCCTTTTTCCGAAGTGAAATATATGAGTTAAATTCACCTGTATATATATCAGGTAAGTATCCGCCGGAAACACAGGCATCCCTGATCGCACGCCTCCAGCGGATAAAAGCAGATGAGAGGGAGGAAATCGAAAGAATACTGAAGGATTTTAAATAAGGAGCAGTTCTCGGAGTAAAATGGTACAAAGAGATAAATAAGATAGAGGAATAGACTGCCCCTGGTAAACGCCAGGGGCGGCTTACAGATAATTATGAATCGTAAATTTCGTCTGCTCTCCAACCTTTTCACTGGCCAGCTCATACAGATTCTCTTTCGTCGCAAACAGATTCTTCGGGTTTCTCCCGATGATCAGATACTGATTTTTATCATCAAGAGAGATGTATTTTCTTGTATCGTCATCCAGAAGAATGTCTGCATTATCTATTACGATCAGCTTCCCCTCTGTGTGCCTGATAATTTCTTTCACATCCTTCTGATAATCCAGATAATTCAGGCATAGAATTTGGGGATTCACCGCCATACACTCTTTAATAAACGAAAAACTCGCAGTCTTGCCAGTACCGGAATCTCCCATCAGAATCGTAATATTGTTCTGAAAGTTGAAATCGACAATAAATGCGGAGTGGACTGTAGAGAAATGTTCCATCACGATCGGCCTACTTTTCATCTTCCCACCACTCCTTTAATTCCTC
>DWUW01000046.1 GCA_019120525.1 Candidatus Eisenbergiella stercorigallinarum
GTCTCCGGGTCCGGCCTGTGGTGATAGAAAATATCCACATAGTCCAGCTGCATCCGCTTCAGGCTCTGATCCAGGCTGGCGATCAGGTATTTCCTGCTTCCCCAGTTCCCATATGGGCCTTCCCACATGTCATAGCCGGCCTTGGTACTGATGAGAAGCTCGTCCCGGTAGCTGCCAAGCTCCTCCTTCAGGATCTTTCCAAAATTCCTTTCCGCGCTCCCATAGGCCGGCCCGTAATTATTCGCCAGGTCAAAATGGGTGATCCCGTGATCGAACGCGGTAAAGATCAGCTGCTTCATATTCTCATAAACCGCCGTATCCCCGAAATTATGCCAGAGCCCCAGGGAAAGCTCCGGAAGCTTCAGGCCGCTGTTCCCGCAGCGGTGGTAAGCCATGGTTTCATATCTTTTTGTGTCTGCTGTGTAGCTCATTTCCTTCGTCCCTCCAGGTGAAAAGAATTTTTGCCGGACCATACCGCCTCAGATATATTCCATTTTCCGGAAATAACGCATCAGGATATCCGCGCAGTTCTCCGCCCCGAGCTCAGAGGTATCTAGGATCATGTGATAGTCATTCACGTCTCCCCAGGTTTTCCCTGTATGCTCATAGTAATAAGCCGCGCGGCGTTCGTCCGTGCGTTCTACCTTTTCCTTCGCCTTCTCATAATCCAGGCCGTCCCGTCCCATGATCCTGCGGATCCGGTCCTCCTTGTCAGCGCGGACGAAAATGTTGAAAACGTCCAGCCGCCCCTTCAGGATATCCGACGCGCAGCGGCCGAGGATGATGCAGGGCTGCTCGGATAATTTCCGGATCGCTTCCGCCTCGCTTTCATATTTGTGCCCGCTGAGCTGTTCTTCAATATAAGCCTTGTCGTAAACGGGAATGCCAAGCCTTTCTGACAGCTCTTTTGCGATAAGGCTCGCCCCGGTCCCATACTTCCGGCTCATGGTGATCACCAGTTTCATACGCAGATCCCTCCGTTTCCGTTTTATCTGAAGCTCCGCTCTGGGTTCATTTTACCATGCACTGCCCTGATCCGCAAGGTTTCCGAAAAGAAGGCGGCCTGCGTCCTGGTGGTGCGGATTTTCCTTCTGTGGCAGGTTTCTGCAGGAGGTTTCTGCGGCAGAAATCAGAAGAACGGCATGCTGATCTGCGGTTCAAACTTTTCCTTGTACTTCCCTGGAAAAGATGCTACAATCCTGACAGGCATATATTTCCAGTCTGTAAGCCGTCCGGCTTTCAAAGGGGCGATCTGTTCTTTGCCCTTTCTGACATCACTTCAGGAACTCTGTGCTGAATCTTGTGTTTTTCAAAGTTTTTTCGATGGAACTGTCAACTGATAAGATCCGCAGGAGCGCCTGACTGGTCATGCTGGGACCCGTGCTCCTGCCATCCGTATGGAAAGGAGCATGCCAATGAAAGAGGATGAAACAAAGCCAAAACCGAACGATACCGGAAACGCCGGAAAGATCGCCGGCCAGATGATGAAGAAGGATACCGCCACCGCTCTGCTGTTTCGGAACAGCAGGGAAAATTTTGCCGAGCTCTTCAGCCGGACGGTGTTTTCGGGCACTCCGGTTCTGCCGGATGACGGACGAGGAGATCTGCGCCTACACCGGAGAACTGCGGACCGTGTTTGGCTTCTGCAAATATGTGGAGGACAAGGACGGACTGAAAAAATTTATCGAAGGAAGCCGGGAACATTTCAGCAATGTTTCCGAAACGGCGATGGACGCGCTGGAGGAACTGACCCATTCCCCGCAGCTGCAAAAGATCCGGACGCCGGAATATCAGACACAGGAAGGAGGCTACAACGTGTGTCAGGGAATTCGAGGAATGATTGAGGATGGGAAACAAGAGGGACGGACCGAAGGAATCAAAATCGGCATTGAGGAAGGAAGAACCGAAGGGATTAAAATCGGCATTGCACAGGGAGAACAGCGGAAGGCGCGTGAGGTAGCCTGTTTCCTCTTTTCCACGGGAATGCCTGTTTCCAGGATTGCGCAGGCGGTCGGAAGCAGCGCCGCAGCTGTGCGGGAGTGGCTGGACGGCGCAGAATCAACAGAAAAATGAGTAAAAATCCCTTCAAACCGCCTGGTGCATGCGGAGGAGAAAATGTCCGAAAAAAAGCAGGAAGGCGGCAAAGGGAAGCAGCGGCGCGAATATCTCCGCCCATTTGGGATGTCCGCCGCGGTGGGCTTCTGCGAGCAATTTCCGGATGCATGTGCAGAAGCCGCTTCCTGCCGCCGCTCCCCAGACATTGGTCAGGATATCGTCCACATCAAAATAACCGAGGCGGGTCAGGTACTGGACGCATTCGATACAGAAGGAAACCGCCGCCGCGCACAGCACGGTTTTCCAGAAGGAAAGCCCGCGCCTGCCGAAGCCAAGCAGGATCCCAAGAGGAAGCATCAGCATAAAATTGGCGACGATCCCCCAGAAAATAAAGGCATGCTGTTCATTCCACGCCCTGCGAAAAGAGCCGAACAGGGTAAGCCACGCCATCCGTTCCGGTTCCGGCTCCCGTCCGAGAAAGGTCACGGAGAGCAGGAAGGAAAAATAGATGAAAAGAAGGGTGATCCTGCCAGAGCAAAGCAGGAAAGCGTTTATTCTGTTCGGGGAAATCATATGTTTCATTTTCTGTGATGTCCTGTTTTTCAGCTCTCCAGTTCCTTTTTTGCACAGGCGAGGGCTTCTTCGATGACGGGCCGCCCTGACAGCCGAACTCAAAATATTTCCTCCGTATAGATGTTCCCGGCGATGTAGGGGCGGCGGTCAATGACCAGGACCGATTTGCCGCGTTTGTGCGCTTCGTGAGCGAATACTGCGCCGAAGAGGCCGACGCCTATGATGAGGTAATTATAATTCATATCTTCTGCCATTTTCTCTCTATCGTTCATATTTCTACAGATAATAATCTTTTACTATACTGATTACCATATTTTTTAAGGAAAAAGAGCTTTTGTTCCTCCACCACACAAAATGCAGCTGCCAGAAAGAACTTCTCCAAGATTTGACATCAACAGATAAATAATCTCAGCGATTTCTTCCGAACGAATAATTCTTCTTATCGATGAATCATTCCA
>DWUW01000047.1 GCA_019120525.1 Candidatus Eisenbergiella stercorigallinarum
CTGCATAAAGGGGACTGGTCCGGGGAGCTTGATGATGACGAGATCATAGAGCGGATAGAAAAAAGGAAGTTCAACCCCAATGCAGTATGGAACCGCGATTCCGAAGGACGTCTTGTCAACGAATTCGGCGAAATCCTTTACCTGGAAGATTATTACTTTACAAAGAATGAAGCATTTCAGGAAATGAATACTGATGGGGAAACCACATCCTATGAAGATGCGTGGAAATCCGCTGACAGAACCGGCCCTGTTTATACCAGATGTCCGGGCGGTTACCGGTCAGAACATGTTTTCATAAAGAACTGTAATGAATACGGCGATTATTATTCCCCGCAGGATAAACGTGTCCATTTGAACCATGCAAGCAGGGATAATGAAGAAGCCCGTATCCAGCGGCTCCTTGCAAGTGAAGTGAATCCGGTTAATACCGGGCACCGTTTTGTAAAAGCCAAAGATGGATCTCTGGTCAACCTGGAAAGCGGGACAGTGGTCTTCCTTCACGATGAGGATGGGAATAAATTCCCGGTTCGCGAATCATTTTACGAAGCGGAAAAAAGTATGGAGGCTGAAGATGAGCTGAAAAAGGAGCTTGGCGAAGAGCGGCTTCCGGAGGGGTTCAACGAAGAGCAGGACGCTGAAACGCCTGATTCAATGGTAGTAAATGAAGATGGCACCAGAGAAGAAGGATCGGAGTGCGGTGACGCCGAGATATTAACAGACGGAGCGGAGGAGCCTGCTTCTGAAAAGAAGTGGGACTCATACAAACATAAAACAGCGGAAGATCATGTGGATGATTACCATGAAGCCGGATATGGGGAAGGTTCCTATTATGATGAGCCTGTCCATGATGAAACTGTCCCGGCAGGAGCAGCTGATTCTACTCCGTCCAACAGCGGGATTTCTTACGAAAATGAGCAGGTACAGGAAAACTATCCTTACGAACCTTATCAGGAATCCACGTCTGAGAATACGGATTATACGCAGCAGGAACAGGCAGCTTTCCCCAATCAGGAGCAGGGATATCAGGAGTCCAGGACTGAATGGTCTTATCAGGAAAGCCGGGATTACCAGACGGCGCATGGACAGCAGGATTATAAAGAAGCGGCTTCTTACCAGGAAGCGTCAGATACCTATGCCGAAAAAAGCATTTCCGGAGAACCGATTACGGAAAACAGGGAGAGCACAACCTTAGCAGGAGCAGGAAGCACATCAGGGGCATATCCCGGCACAGCTGATAATGGATATAAGGCAGAGGTCTTTTCTGAAAGCTCCCAATACAGCAGCCAGGGCAGCAGGCAGGACAACGGGGAACCCGCATCTTCCTCAACATCTGATTCCTACAGCCAGCGCCGCGCAGAAGAGAATGCGGCAACTGCAGAAAAAGCTGAAGAGGCAGCAAAGGGAAGCGAATGGGGAAAACAGCAGTATTCTGGATCTTACGGAAATACAAACCGTGACTCCTACGACCGTCAGCCCGCCCACAGCGGTTCTTATACTGGAACAGCCGCAGCGTATACTGCCGGGAAAGCCGCTTATGAACATTCTACTTCATTTAATACGGTGCATGCTCCGGCGATGGAACAACCGCAAAAGGATAAACATCCAACAGAAAAGGATTACGCAAGCGCTATAGCCCAGGCGCGGCCTTTTGAACTTGATTATCAGCCGCGGCATGCATCCAGAGGGGAGCGAACAGAGGCTGGGGCCAAGTCTTTTAACGCAAATGCGGCGCGGCCTTCCGGAGATAACAGCCATGTATTCGCCCATACACAGATGGGATCCGGATTTTCATCCAATGAACGTCCCGGATCGTCTGCTGGATCCTATGGTTCATCCGCTTCCTCACGCACAACCGGCACTCCGAAAAAAGAGGAGGCCCGTGAACTCCGGCATGATTTCGCCAAAATGAACCGCCAGACCGTAGAGGCAGGGGCAGGACACGGATATTCAAAAGCCACACAATCTACAGAGGGCGGAGCAACGCATGGGTTCACAAAAGGCCAGGCATCTGCGTCCCATGAAGGGGCGACGTCCACGTCTGATTTCAGACGGGGGACGCTTGGGAAAAGTTCAAAGCCGAATGGGATGGATGCCCTGAAGGAAAAAGCTTCCAAATATGGCTACCAGCATATGACCGCCCAGAAAAAATATGGCTTCCAGGCGATCAATCCCGGTAAGCAGCTTCAGGCAGCAAAGCCAAGTGCAGCTGGACTGATCGGGGCCTTTGGAGGCGCTTACCGCATGATCGTAACCGGGGCAGACCGGGAATCCAAAGTCCAGGTTGCCAGATATGTCCGCCCGATCGGCGCCGTATACAACATGATCGGCGGCGTTTCAGTATATAAGAACGCCGTCAAAACGACGGAAGAGATGCTGTCTACCCTCAATGCGAGCGGGAACCTGCGTTCCCTGAACAATATCCTGTCTGCAAATGGGCACAAGACTATTTCTTCTGTTACCCATGCAAATATCAAGGATCTGAACAGCAGTCTTGTCCGGCTGGGTCAGAGGGCTGGAGTTATCAAACGGCAGGGAAGCATGTTTTTTTACAACCACGACAAGATTGCCCTGTTCCGGATGGGTGCTACGACTGACGTTGAAGCTGCTATTCTTGGAAATGCTCTCAAGAATGCCGCTTCCTTCCAGAACGGTGCGGGGATGTTTAAGCGCGGGTTCCATGTAGCATACATGACGCTCCGTATGGCTGCTATGAACTCTGATGACCGTACCAT
>DWUW01000048.1 GCA_019120525.1 Candidatus Eisenbergiella stercorigallinarum
TAGAATCCCTGGATTAAAATGTCAGCACTTCGGGCTTCTGGGCCTGATGCTTATGCTCGCTTCCCGCATACACGTGAAGCTTGGTGTACATCTGTCTTCCAAGAGGTCCCTTCGGAAGCATTCCCTTTACCGCAAGCTCTACTACCTGCTCAGGCTTCTTCGCCAGCTTTTCTCTCAGGGTTACTTCCTTCATTCCGCCAACGTAATCGGAATGATGATGGTAAATCTTCTGATCCAGCTTCTTGCCGGTCAGCTTCACCTTCTCCGCATTGATCACGATCACATAATCTCCGGTATCCACATGAGGGGTGAACTCAGGTTTGTTCTTTCCTCTGAGCACCTTGGCCACCTCAGACGCAAGACGGCCGAGGGTCTGGCCTTCCGCATCCACAACATACCATTTTCTATCAATCTTAGCCGGATTAGCCATAAATGTTTTCATTGCGTACCTCCATTGAATCGAACGTTTCTGAAACATGTCTGTTCTGCGAAAGCCCTGGGAAGTGAACCTCCGCCTGATTATGTCAAATGCCTTTCCGGGGCTTTGGTAAGGCATTTACCTACATTGTCGCACTGAAATATTATAGGCTGTGTGTCCTTACGTGTCAACTGTTTTTTCAGAAAAAACAGGAAATTCATAAGAAACCAGGACAAGCCCTTTCGCCGGGGCCGTCGGCCCGGCAGCCCGGCGGTCTCTTGCCTCAAGGATATCCCGTATCCGTTCCGGCGGGTATTTGCCGCGGCCGGTCTCCATCAGGGTACCGGCAATGATGCGTACCATATTATAAAGGAAGCCATTCCCCCGGATGCGGATGACAAGCCTCGTACCCTCCCGGCGTACCGCGCAGGAATAAATGGTGCGCACGGTGCTCTCCACCTGCGCGCCGGCGCTGCAGAAGCTCTGGAAGTCATGCTCCCCCTGCAGAAGGCGCGCTGCCTGGTCCATCCGGTCCGCATCCAGCGGCACATAGCAGAAATAGCTGTAAAGGCGCTCCACAGGGTTGGGAAATTCCTCATTGAGGATATGGTATTCGTAGGTTTTGACGCTGTCCGTTTTCCGCGGGTGAAAATCCGCCGGCACCTCGCGGGAAGCGCGGATCCGGATATCCTCCGGCAGGCGCTGGTTCAGGGCATAGGAAAATTTTTCCGCCTCCATGCGGGCCTCCGTGTCAAAAACCGCGATATTCCCAAGCGCATGGACGCCCGCGTCCGTGCGGCTCGCGCCGATCACCCGCACCGGCTCCTTCAGAAGCTGCGTAAGGCAGGCATCCAGCCTGTCTTCAATACTGTTTTTATCCGGCTGTCTCTGCCAGCCATGGTAAGCGGTGCCGTCATAGGCCACCGTCAGCATGATCCTTCTCATAACAAAACCCGTCCCACCAGGACCGCGGCCGCCAGATACAGAAACAGTACGGCAAAGGCGACGCCATCCCTTCTTTTATAGATCAGGGGCTTCATCTTCGTCCTGCCCTCCCCGCCCCGGTAACAGCGCGCCTCCATGGCCATGGCAAGGTCGCCGGCCCGGCGGAAGGCCGAGATGAACAGAGGTACCAGAAGGGGCACCAGGCTTTTTGCCTTCTGGATCAGGTTCCCGCTGTCAAAATCCGCTCCCCTCGCCATCTGCGCTTTCATGATCTTGTCCGTTTCCTCCAGAAGGATCGGGATAAAACGCAGGGCGATGGACATCATCATGGCAATCTCATGCACGGGCACATGCAGCCTGCGCATCGGCTTCATCAGGCTCTCCATGCCGTCCGTCAGGTTGTTCGGCGTGGTGGTCAGGGTCATGACCGAGGAGCCGATGATCAGAAAGGAAAGGCGGATGGCCATTTTCGCCGCGGTCTCCAGTCCCTCCCTGGTAATAGTCAGGCGCCAGATGGAAACAAGGGGCTGTCCCGGCGTGAGGAAAAGATTGAAGATCACAGTAAAGATAAGAAGAAACAGGATCGCCTTCATGCCCCTGACCATAAATTTGAAGGGCACATGGGAGAGCCGGATGGAAAAAGCCAGAAACAGCCCCGCCGTAAGGTAGCCCCAGAAATTATCCACCAGGAACAGGGAAATGATGAACACCACGGTGGCGATCAGCTTCACTCTCGGATCCAGCCGGTGCACCGCCGATTCGGTCTGATAATATTGTCCTAAGGTAATGTCTCTCAGCATCTGTCCGCTTCCTTCTTTGTTTCTGTTCCCCGGGCATCCGGCGCTTCTGCCTGCCGCCGGGTCATCCCGAACGACCGGCAGATCTCATCCACCGCCTCGGGCAGGGTGGTGGCCTCCGCGCTTTCTACCAGCCCGGCCTCCTTCAGGGTATGCATGATATAGGTGACCTGCGGCGCGGCAAGCCCCACCTCTTCCAGCTCCTTCACATGGCGGAACACCTCGCGGGGCGCTCCGTCCAGCATCACGCTTCCGTGGTTCATCACGATGATGCGGCTCACGTAGTTCGCCACATCCTCCATGCTGTGGGAGACCAGAACCACCGTCATTCCTGTTTTTTCCCGAAGCGCGGCGATCTCTCCCAGGATCTCATCCCTGCCCTTCGGGTCCAGCCCTGCCGTGGGCTCGTCCAGGATCAGCACGTCCGGTTCCATGGCAAGGACTCCCGCGATGGCCGCCCTCCTTTTCTGCCCGCCGGACAGGTCGAAGGGCGACTGGCGGTAATATTCCTCCCCGATCCCGACAAGCTCAAGCGCGCGTTTTGCCCGTCTTTCCACCTCTTCCTGGGGAAGGCCCAGATTCTTCGGGCCAAAGCAGACGTCTGTGAACACGTCGATCTCAAACAGCTGATATTCCGGATACTGGAACACCAGGCCCACCTTACTCCGAAGCTCCTTCAGGCTGTAGCCCTTTTCATAGATATTTTCCCCATTATAGTACAGGGTCCCTTCCGTCGCCTTCAGCAGCCCGTTCAGATGCTGGACCAGCGTAGACTTACCGGAACCCGTATGTCCGATGAGGCCGATGAATTCCCCGTCCTCAATGGTCAGGCTGATATCCTTCAGCGCGGCCACGCTCAGCTGGGTATCCGCCCCGTATACATGGCTCACATGCTCCAGTGTGATCGACATTTCGCCAGCTCCTCCTTCAGCTCCCGCGTGGTCAGGATCCCGTCCGGCAGAGGAAATCCCTTTTTCTTCAGTTCCCAGGCAAGCAGCGTGACCTGGGGGACATCCAGGCGCAGCTCCCGGAGCTGTTCCACCCTGGAAAAGATCTCCCTGGGTGTCCCTGACATCACCACTTTCCCTTCATCCATGACGAATACCCGGTCCGCATGGATCACTTCTTCCATATAATGGGTGATCAGGATGACCGTAACGTTTTCCACCTGGTTCAGCGCCCTCGCGGCGCGGATCACCTCTTTGCGTCCGCTGGGATCCAGCATGGCCGTTGGCTCGTCCAGGACGATGCACTTGGGATGCATGGCAAGCACGCCGGCGATGGAAACCCGCTGCTTCTGGCCACCGGAAAGCTTGTTGGGGGAAAATTTGCGGTACTCATACATCCCCACTGCCTTCAGGCTTTCCTCCACCCGTTCCCAGATCTCTTTCGTCGGGACGCCCATGTTTTCCGGGCCGAACCCCACGTCTTCTTCCACAACCTGGCCGATGATCTGGTTGTCCGGATTCTGGAAGACCATGCCGGCTGTCCGCCGGATGTCCCAGACATACTTTTCCTCTTTCGTATCCATGCCGTCCACCCAGACGGTTCCCGCGGTGGGGCACAATAGGGCGTTGATATGCTTTGCCAGCGTGCTCTTCCCGGAACCGTTATGGCCAAGGACCGCAATGAACTCTCCCTGCTCCACCTCCAGGCTCACGCCGTCCACCGCCCGCAGAAGGCCGGCTTCATTTCCTTCCTCATCGTGCCTCACATAATCATAAGTAAGGCCGGACGCTTCTATGATCTTCATTCCGTTTGTTACCCTGTTTTGCTGTTTTGGTTTACAATCACTGTCACCTTCCTATTTTACTAAACAAAGGACGGAAATACAAGAAAAATACCCGGCGATTTTTACCCTGTTTTACCCTTGATTTTTATCCTGCGCGGGAGTACGATAGTCTGGCTGCGGCTGCGGCCGCGCCATTCGGTTTGAAAAACGGAGAAGGAAAAGAGGTCTGTACAGAAGATGAAACAGCAGAAAATAAAACATGGAAATGATTTCGGAAAGGACAGCGTCCCTTCCCTGGTGCTGCGGGTATCTGTGCCGTTCATGTTCGCGCAGTTCGTAAACGTGCTCTACAGCATCGTGGACCGCATCTATGTGGGGAACATTCCGGAGATCGGCGCGATCTCCCTGGCCGGGGCCGGCGTCTGCGCGCCCATCATCACCCTGCTTTCCTCTTTCGCGACGCTGGTGGGGATCGGCGGCTCCATCCTGTTTTCCATGCGTCTGGGGCAGGGAGATAAAAAAGACGCGGAGCGCATCCTCGGAAACTGCTTCAGCCTGCTTCTGATCCTGTCCGCCGTGCTGACGGTGGTATTTCTTCTGACGAAGGATCTGCTGCTTGGCTGGTTCGGCGCGAGCGAAGCGTCCTTTCCCTATGCGGACACCTACCTTACCATCTATACCTGCGGCACCTTTTTCGCCCTGCTTTCCATGGGGATGAATTATTTCATCACCGCCCAGGGGCATCCCATGCTGGGAATGGTGACCACCCTCATCGGAGCCATCGTCAATATCATCCTGGATCCGGTGTTCATCTTCCTGTTCCATATGGATATCGCGGGCGCTGCCGTGGCTACCGTAATCGCGCAGCTTTGCTCCTGCGTTTTCGTGCTCTGCGTCCTGAAGGGCCGCGGCATGGAGATCCCCCTGCATCTGAAGAAGCCGGAGCGCCGTCTTGCCGGCCGGATCTTCGCGCTGGGCTTTTCTCCCTTTCTGATCCTGGCGACGGACAGCGTCATCATCATCGCCATGAACGCCGTGCTGCAATACCACGGCGGGCCGGGCTACGGGGATACGCTGATCACCTGCGCCACCATCGTGCAGAGCTATATGCTTCTGATCACCTCTCCCATGCTTGGCATCACGGGAGGCTCCCAGCCGCTCATCAGCTATAACTACGGAGCGGGAAGCCAGGAACGCATCCGGCGGATCGTCCTCTGCGTGCTCCTTCTGTGCATCGGCTTCACCACCTTCATGTTCCTGGTTTCCCGCTTCCTGCCCTCCGCCTTCGCCGGCATCTTCACGAAGGATCCGGAATATATCAGGCTCTCCGTCTGGGGAATCCGCGCCTTTACGCTGATGATCATCCCGTTAAGCTTCCAGTATACCTTCGTGGACTCTCTGACGGCTCTCGGCCTTACGAGGCTCTCCCTGTCCCTGTCCCTTTTCCGCAAGGGCCTGTATTTCGCCGCCACCTGCCTGCTGCCCTTCGCCTTCGGCGCGGCCAGCGCCTTCTACGCGGAGCCTGTGGCGGACGGCGTCAGCTTCCTGACCTCCACCGCCTCCTGGCTAACCGTCTATCACCGCTTTCTGAAAAATCCGGGCGATCTTTCCCGGATCGCGGCGGGCGGGAGACGGTAAATGTCTCACGCCTCCTCCCACAGCTTCTGGATATACTCCCTGGCCGCCACCGCGTTTTCCGGCGCCGTATTCTCAAGCGTGGCGTGGATATAGGGCTTGTCGTACTTCATAAAGCGGGTCAGCTCATCGTATTCCATCTGCCCCTGTCCGACGGCAAGCTCCTCTACCTCTCCGTTCTTTATGGCAAAGTCCTTCAGATGGACAACGGCCACATCCTCGCCCAGCACGTCGATGGCTTCCTTCAGCACATCATGATAGCCTGCGATATTGGTCTGATCCAGCAGGTTCACCGGGTCAAAAATGATCTGCAGATTGGGGGACTTAATATCCTTCAGCACCCTTTTCGCCCGACGCGCGTCATAGACGATGTGGCGGATCACCGGCTCGATGGCAACGACCACGCCCATATGCTCCGCATATTCCACCACCCGGTCCAGATTCCGGGTAAAGGTAAGAAGCGCTTCCTCCGTCCGGCTCTTCGGGTCCACCGCGTACCGCTCGTTCGGCGTTCCCGTCTCCGTTCCCACCACGCCCGCTCCCAGCCAGGAGGCGAAACGGATCTGCGCCTTGTAGGTGCCGATCGTCTTTTCCAGCTGCTCCGGATTGGGATCCGCCAGATTCAGATAGCACCCAAGCACCGCCACATCCAGATCGTTTCCGGCAAACAGCTTTCTCAGATACATGGCAAGCCCGGGCGTCAGCGTGGCGTTTGTGACCGGGAAATCCCCGATCACCTTTCCCAGCGCCACATGCGCGCAGGAAAAGCCCTGCGCCCTTGTCTCAGCCAGCCGCTGCGGCAGCGGCTGCACCTTCGTATCGTGCAAACGAATTCCTACCTGCATGTCAACCTCTCTTTTCCTTTCAGGCTTCACCGCGCCGTTTTTCATCCGCTGTCCGCTTCCCGGCGTGCTCCGATGCCTTTATTGTATTCGATTTATCCTTCTATCGCAAGCATTTGGGTCGCATACGCTTCCAGGGAAACCTCCACGCTTCCGTTCTTTGTCCGCACGTTCGTCGTCTGCGGCTGATCGCTGTTGTTGATCACAACCAGCCGGCCGCTTCCCGGATAATACGCGCACTCCGTATAGACGTTGTCGGTCAGGTAAAGATCGTTTTCCAGCTCTCCTCCCGCCATGCGGATCAGGTTCAGAAGCATTCTGGTGTTCTCAATGGTCTTTTCAAAAGAGGCCAGATAAATGCCGTATCCCTTTCCAAAACGGTTCACGGTAAGGGTGGGAACCGATCCGTCCGCGGCGAGCACCTTCGCCTTTCCGTCGGTGAGGTAAGGCACGCCCTTCCGGTAGTCGCCGGTCTTTTTCACGAAGCTTCCTTCGGGCATGAGCTTCTCATCCCGCTGCACTTCAAAGGACCATTTTCCGTGGCAGAGCTTCGCGCCGGTGTCCTCGTCCACGCCCAGCACATTGGCCATGCGGAAGAAGCTGGCATAGCCTTCCACCGCGGAGGGCTCGTTCACGCCGATAAAGGCGCCACCCTCGTATACGAAACGGGTCAACTTCTCCAGGATTTCAGCGTCCTTCCAGACATCGCCGCCGCTCCAGGCGCTTCCGGCAAAGCCCGCATTTACAACTACGTCCACGTCGTCCAGCGCGCCGTTCTTCACATCCTCGAAGCTGATAAAGCGCACGTCCACCGGCAGGCCGGAAAGAGCCTCGTTGATGTGGATCAGGTCGTTCATGTAAGTCTCATGGAAATGGCCGGACAGGGTCCAGGAGCGAAGCTTTCCCCAGTAGTGCAGAACCGCCACCTTTGTGCGGATCGCATAGGGCGCGCCCTCGCCGTGGAAGCCCAGGATAGTGCGGAATTCGTCCGCCACCTGCCCGATGTAGTCGCAGAAATCCGGGAAATCCTGCACCAGATGCAGGTATCCGCCCAGGCCGATTCTCTGCACAGGCTCGCGCAGCAGCGCGCGGCGCACGCTGTTCCAGTATTTCTTCGCTTCCAGCGTGGGATCACCGCCCTCCATGAAGGTAGGCGCTCCGCCCAGTCCCACGGGGAACAGATACGGATGCAGGCGCAGCTCGTGGGTATCCACCTTCACGCCGGCGCACAGCCTCGCCTCGTAGCCGGAGAACACGCACTTGATCAGGCCGTCAAAGCCGAATTCCTGGAATCTTCCGTTGTAGGGCTCGATCCCCACCCAGCTGTCGTCATAGAACACATAGGCTTTTTTCCCGTAGGAATGCACCATGTCAACCAGCTGCTTCCCAAAGGAGATGACAAAATCGTTGATGAACGCCATCCAGTCCGCTTTCCGCTTATTTCCGGGCATGTGGGTCACGTGCAGCTTTCCCTGATTGATGAAATCCTCGGCCGTCATGCGGTAGCCGTATTTCTTTTCAAACTCGTCCAGAGCCCGCTCGCTCACGGTAAAGTCGTAGGAACCCCAGTCCGTAAACAGGTTGCGGCAGCGTTCGTCGCTTCCCCAGATCCAGACAAAATTGTAGAACATGGATGTGAAGCGCACCACCGTGGTCGCCGGATGGGTCTCGCACCAGTTTTTCATCCAGCCGAGCAGATATTCCCTGGTTTCCGGATACATGGGATCGATCTGCATCAGATGCTCCTTGTCCCAGTTGTTGGTGGTGTGGTTGTACATGGAAATCTCTTCCCAGATCCGGTAGGCCATAAAGCTGACCGTATAGGTATGGAAGGGCACGGGGGAAGCGATGGCGACGCTTCCGCTTTCCGCGTCGTAGCTCCAGCCTTCCGAGGGCAGAAGCTCATCTGTGGTGCGGTCATACACCTGCCAGTAGGATCTGGCGTGTTCGCTGTCGTTCACCCGGAACTGCTCTTCAAAAAAGCCGTCCATCAGACGGATGGAAAGCGGGCCGTCGGCCGCCGTCTGCGGAGCCGTCATCAGGAAGCACTGCTGCAGCCTGTCCTGATTTTTCTTCGCCCATTCATTGTGGTCGCGGATGATGCAGATGGTGGAATAGATTCCATAGCCCGCATCCAGGATCTCGTCGGAAAGGACGGTCCCGTCGCTGTCACGGATCACATCCGCCCCCCATTTCTCTGCCATTTCCAGGGTCAGCTTTTCATATCCGGCTTCTCCCGGCAGGGTAAAACAACCTTTTTTCTTTTCTTTACTCATATTAACCTCTCTCCCTGCCGCCAGCGGGCAGCATCGGCCATTTACAACGCGCCGTCCTTTGCGATCTCATCGGATACCAGCAGCTTGGAGAAAAACGCCAGCGCGAGCCCCTGGCCCCAGCCCTGGATCCAGTCCCTGCTGATGTTGCGGTAGCCCTCGATGTCCTTCATGACCGCCGTGCCGCCGGATACGTTCATCACCTTGCCGTCCTCGCTGACATTGGCAAGAAGCCCTTTGATGGCCTTGTTGATATATTTGGAATGCAGCGGATTTCCTCTCTCCAGCATGGCCGCCGCGATTCCCGCGGAAGCGGAAATCTCTTCATAGGACTCCGGATCGTCCAGGAGCGTTCTCCAAAGGCCGTTCTCCGTCTGAAGCACCTTCAGCGCGGACAGCTGCTCATTCAGGGAGCCTGCCACGTCCATGTACTTCGGATACAGATAGCACTCCGGAAGCCTTCCTCCCACCTGGGACATGGTATAGGCCGCCCAGGCGTTGGCCCGTCCCCAGTAGATGCCGGACATGTGGTCCTTCGTGATATTGTTGTAGCCGTGATAATACAGGCCGTTTCCCGGATTCTGCAGGTATTTGATATGCCAGTACCACTGGTTCAGCGCGTCGTTGATCATGTCCTCATCCTTCAGCTTCACGCCCACGCGCAGAAGGACGAAGGCCGCCATGAACAGGGTGTCCGCCCAGGCCTGCTCCGGAAAATCATTGTTGGCGGAGACCGTATGCTGCAGCACATGGTCGCCGAAGCGGAGGGCGTCGTTTCTGATGTAGTCAACCTTGCTCATCAGGATATCCCAGTACCTCTGTTCCCCGGTCGCCTCATACAGCGTGATCAGGCAGTGTCCCATGGCGCAGGCGTTCACCGTCCATACCTTCGGAAGGCCAAGATCGATCAGCTCGTCCACCCTGTCCTTCAACAGCTTCAGATATTCTTCCTTTCCCGTCTTTTCATAAGCCTCGCTGACCCCGTAATAGGCCACGCCGCAGGGCCAGTCCCAGGTCAGGTCCATGTTCATGGTTTTATGTACGATGCGGTCGATCACATCCTCGATCTGTTTTTTGTCATATTCCAGCTTCAGCATACTTCCTCCATTCTGCCTGCTCATCGATGATTGCCTGTCTATTTCCCTATCTTTTATGGTATTATTATCGTATAAATGAAAGGCTTTTTCTAATCAAACAGGTGGGAAAATTGCGCAGTATTGACCATTTACGATATGGTCATTTTCCATACTTTATCTGACAAAGGAGGCTCCATGTCCAAGCCAAAGAATATCGTAACAGAATACCGCAACTACTATCTCCCGGTGGATTTTCCGCTCCTTCTGCTCACAGGAGACCACTGGAAAATTTCAGATATCCCCAGCTCACGCCTGCATTTTCACAACTGTCTGGAAATCGGGATCTGCCACTCCTGGAAGGGCGCGATGAAATTTTACAGCAATCCCCTGCGCTTTCAGGCCGGGGACGTCACCTGCGTGCCGCGCAACATCCCGCACACCACCTGGTCTGATAAAGGAAATGAAAGTCTCTGGTCCTATCTCTACATCGATCCCCAGATCATGTTCCGGGGCATGCGTCCGCCCTCAGACGGCGAACCCGACCTTTCGCTGTCTTCCTGCCGGAATCTCCGCCACATTCTGCCCAAAGAGGAATTTCCGCACATTTTCTCCCTCGTCACCACCATTATCGACGAGCTGAACATGGCCCGTTCCAACTACAGGCTGTGCGTCAAGGGGCTTCTGCTCGCTTTGTGCGTAGAACTGTACCGGATCCAGGAAGCGGAAAATGCTTCATCATCGCAATACTCCCCAAACCAGTTTTCCGTGCCGGAAAATGCTCTCGTCATCTCTCCGGCCCTGAATTATATTGAGGACAATTATGCCTCCCAGTTTCCCATGGAAAAGCTGGCGGAGGCCTGCCACCTGAGCCCTACTCATTTCCGCCGAGTCTTCCACTCCATCATGAACATGAGTCCCCTGAATTATCTGAACAGCACGCGGATCATGAAGGCCTGCAATCTGCTGCGGGGAACCGAGGAATCCATCCTCACCATCTCCGAGCTGGTCGGATTTGCCTCCGTGTCCAGCTTCAACCGTCATTTCCAGGACGTGATCCATCTGACGCCCAGGGAATACCGGCTGCAGTCCCCGGATTCTTCCGGCGGCTTTGTTACGGAGCCGCGAAAGACCATTGTGGAATTTTCCGGCTGGATGGAGCCGGAAAAAAATCCGAACTGAAAAAAGCGCGGGGATTTCCCGGCAGAGCCGGCAGCAGCCAGCAGGCCTGCGGCGTAAAAAAATTCCCCGTCAGAAGTTTTTCCTTCTGTCGGGGAATCCTGTATTCACGCATACGCACGATTCATATTCAACGGTCATCCGGATATGACCATTCCGAAGCTTATACCAGCTCCAGAACAACCTCCATCGCGCCGTCGCCCTTTCTCTGGCCGATCTTGATGATGCGGGTGTAGCCGCCCTTGCGGTCTACATACTTGGGAGCGATCTCGTCGAACACCTTCGCAGGCATGTCAACCTTCTTCGTTCCTCTCTTGCGGCCCGCGTTCGTGGAAGGAACCTCGGTCACAGGATAAAATACCTTCAGCATCTGTCTTCTTGCGTGCAGCCTGCTGGGCATATCCTTCTTAATCTCCTTCTCAACCTCATCGTATACGGTAACCTTCTTGCCGTCCACGACTTCCTTCACTCTCTTGCCGTCCTTATCCTTGCGGGGAACCTTTGCGGTAACCTTGACGGTCTCGAAGTTGTCCTTCTCCTTCACGCCCATGGCAATGATGCCTTCGGCGATCTTACGCACCTCTTTGGCTCTCGCCTCAGTGGTAACGATCTTTCCGTGATAGAGGAGGTTGGTCACCTGCGCTCTTAAGAGAGCCTTTCTCTGACTGGAGGTTCTTCCTAACTTTCTGTACTTCGCCATTTTTCTGATCTCACTTTCTCTGCTGGCGCATCCGGCAGCGCCCTTTGGCCTTACCTGCCGAATGCCGGTTTCCAGTTTCTGAAGACAGATCCCGCGCCCTTCGGTCTTACCGGTTCTGCCTTATGAAGGAAAACGCTTTTCCGGCTCCGGGAAGCTTCCTCATCGGCAGCTTCCGAAGAATCCGTTACACGTTCACTTCTTCGCTGGGATTCAGCTGAAGGCCCAGCTCCTTTAACTTCGCAAGCACCTCTTCCAGGGATTTACGGCCCAGATTGCGGACCTTCATCATATCCTCAGGGGTCTTGTTCGTCAGCTCTTCCACTGTATTGATGCCCGCGCGCTTCAGGCAGTTATAGGAACGGACGGAGAGCTCAAGCTCATCGATGCTCATCTCCAGCACCTTCTCCTTCTCGTCGTCCTCCTTCTCCACCATAACCTCCGCGGTCTTGGCGTTCTCGGACAGGTCGATGAAAAGGCTGAGATGCTCGCTGAGCACCTTCGCAGCAAGGCTTACCGCCTCGTCGGGAGCAAGCGTTCCATTGGTGTATACATCAAGGGTCAGCTTGTCAAAATCCGTCACCTGTCCCACACGGGTATTATCAACGGTCATATTGACTCTTTCCACAGGCGTATAAATGGAATCCACAGCGATCACGCCGATGGGCAGATCCTCGCTCTTATTCTTCTCAGCGCTGACATAACCGCGTCCCTTCGTAATGGTCAGCTCCATGTACAGCTTACTGTCCTTACCGCCGTTCAGCGTGGCGATCACAAGATCAGGATTGAGGATCTCAATGTCCTGGTCCGCCTGGATATCGGAGGCCCTGACTACGCCTTCACCCTCAAATTCAATATAAGCGGTCTTGGGTTCGTTGGTCTCGCTGTTGTTCTTGATCGCCAGGCTCTTGATGTTCATGATGATCTCAGTCACATCCTCCTTAACGCCGGGGATGGAACTGAACTCATGCAGCACGCCCTCAATCTTAACCTGGCTGACAGCAGCGCCCGGCAGTGAAGAAAGCATGATCCTTCTCAGCGAGTTGCCAAGCGTGATGCCGTAGCCTCTTTCCAGCGGCTCAACGACGAATCTTCCGTAC